>JAGYMP010000111.1 GCA_018400565.1 Bacilli bacterium
AAAACCAGAGCTTTCGATATGATTCAATACATGGTTTATCTCATCATCATCGAATATCCCCTGATTGACACCCAATGCATTGACACCCTGATGGGTTTGATCGGTTTTTTCGTGATCGACCAATAATCCATCCTTCATAAGGTTGTTTCGAATGCCTTCTCTCACCATCCCGGGGGAGACAATACATGCATGTTCCATATGTAATTCATCGCAAAATCTCTCATAAATGGACAATGCCTCATAAACCCAGATGTTCTCCGCGGTAAGATAATCCCCGTTCATGTCGACATCCGGGTAAGGCCAGTCGTTGATGTGCCAATGGTCGTCTTTCCGGATCAGCTGCATCCCGTCATCATATTTCTTCTCTATCAACGCACATAGTTTCGCAGCGGTTTCCATATAGGGTTTGATGACTGTTGGGTCGTTTGTGAAACGATAAAGTTTCTCCATGAGAAACAGATAAAAATAATCATATTCGGTAATGCGGATATGAAAATCGGGATGATGGTAATTGCCCGGTGCGACAAACGGAAAGCCGCCGTCTTCAAGCTGGGACAGCCGGAAGTCTTGCAAGACTTTCTCAATCAGCGCCCTGCCGTGTTTGAAATTCATAAGCAAAAATTCCGCCTGCAAGTCACTGTCCCCCAGATACTGGGCCTGTTCTCTGTGCGGGCAGTCTGCCAACAGACCGATTGTGTTGTTGAGATGCGTGTTGACGGAATATGCAAACAAACGGTCGATCCTTGGATCGTGTTCGACAGATAAATTCCCCCCTAACCCAATGCCGGTTGAGGTTTTTTTTGCCGCAAGGTTCACGTCATCCGGTTTGATATCATCGCATTCAACCTGAACATAGCGAAAAGCTTTGTATGTGAAATCCGCGGAATGACGCGACACCCTCTTTGATGCCACAAAGATATCTTTGTAGTTGTCGGATGGTTCATTGGCGACACGGTGTGACAAGCGGTTGTCTTTGATAGCTTCGCCGTATCGGAGGGTGAGCTTCTTCTTGCCGATACATTGAACGCGAATTTCAACGAATCCCGTGATGATCTCACCGAGATCATAGAGCAAGCGGTTCTTTCCGACATGAATCAAGGAAGGCGAAATCGTTTTGTGAACCTTTGTCGCCGGTATGGTTTGTTTGGACAAACAAGGACAAAGATCATTCATTTTGGACCATACGGCCTTTTTCATATGCTCTTTTGCAATCGTCGAATCAAAATATTCGACGGCACTGACCCGCCGGTTTTCCCTAAAAGGCATTCCGTCTTTGTAGGGATGTCTCTGATACGCATCCCATGTGAGATCACTCTTGATGGTTCTCCTTTTGTCCTTTGATGTGATGATGCCATGAAACCACATCCCCGGATAGGCGGTCTCATAATTTTGTCCGTCACCGCCCAAATACAAACAAACCACTTCGATGTGGTTTTCACCGGCGGTCAGGGATTGTTTGACATCAAAATCGATATAAAATTTCTCCTTGGTCGCGACCGTGCTCGCCGGTGAAACAGGAGGACTGATCAATTCACCGTTCACGAACAATTTGAAATAATTGTGGGCGCTCACAGAAAAAACAGCTTGATCGGGTGTTTCATCAAGTTCGAAAGATTTTACGAGCCAAGCATAACTGTTCGGCTTTGCTTCGTGGGATTTCCATATCCAGTGACTATTTTTCTTCATCATATCGCCCCGTGATTTTTTCGAACGCTTCTTCCCAGATCAAATCCGCATAAAACCCGTCGAATACAGGTTGGATTTCAGGTTCGTGTCTGAAGATCAACGGCCTCAATGCCGTTCGATGCAATTCTCTGATCTCTTTCTCATCCATCTTGACGGCATAGGCTTTCTTTAGTATATCAAAGATCTCAATAAAAGAAAGACACATAAAGGAAAAAGATTTTCGGTACGTCCCGCGGATTGTCTCATTCTTTTCCACAAATGATTTGAGCGCCAATACCTGCTTATGCAACAGATCGATCTTTTCGATCATGGTTTGGTTCAAGGGGTATTCACCGCGCATCAAACGGAAGAAAGCCATGTCACTCAGACGATCCAATGATTGTTGGATGATGCCGGCGTGATCCGAATCGATTAAACGACAAGTGTCTTCCTTCAATGCACCCAGATCAGTTTCCGGATTAATGAGGGTCTTGGCCATGGTTTTCATCGCCAACGGTGTTGGGAAGAAATTGCGCTGCAACTGACATGAGATCAATCCGTTCAGTCCCAAACGACCAAGTGCGCGTATGTCTTTGTGGAGGATTTCCGTAAGACGCCATTGCGGGATATCCTTGAAACCGTCCCACATCAGATGGTAATCAAACAAGAACGTATCGCCTTTGAACACATCTTCCCACGCCATCAGAAAGGCGAGATTCTCTTCGAGGGAATCACCGAAACGGTTGTTGTTTCGTTCATATTTCGGTATGTCGGGCAATTGATTGAGATCGACGTCATCATAACTGCGTGTGTACGTCCTCGTGATGGGCGCGAACATCATGATGAAGCGGTCCTCATTCAGGATTCTCTCTTTTTTGGAAGGCCATCTCAATTCAAAGTAAACCAGGAATGCGATTTTGACGTCAAGGTTTGCCTCGGATAATTTTTTGTCGATTTGGTTCAACATCATGATATAGTCATCCACGGGTTGATGATCGCGGCATTGTTCACATTCACAGAAATTATTGAAATCATCGGCCAACCAGAAATGCAAGACATCGACATGGGGGTTTTCCTTCGCATAAGCCAAAACGGCATCGCTCATCCTGTCCCGGACTTCATCGTTTGAATAACAAAGTTGTGTGCTCAACGGCGTGCTTTTATAAAATCCGCGCTCACCGTCCACCTTGGCAAGCCATTTTCGTTTATCATCGTCAACCGATGATTCATCCATGGTCTGCCAACCGGAGATGGGCAGGCCTAAGACTTTGTTGGTCCACCCGTGCCCCATTTCATGATAGATCAGACCGCGTTTCTTTATTTCACCCAGCAAGGATGATTTATGGGATTCGGCTTCTTCAAGCGTGAATGTGCCGGCCTTTTCAAGGGGGTTCCTTTGGTGTTTATACCAACGCTCAAAAAATTCATATCCGGACGTGAACTGAATGAAATAACCGTTGAAACCGTTCTTCGCGGCCCAGTCAATCATGTCGGCGACGTTCTCGTGCTTGACCGACCCCTCAAGACAGATGACACGGTGCCGGCGATCGGGGTTGACATGCTTTTTGACTGAGATGTCATTTATGGATAAGGTTGGAAGTGTTTCCCCGGATTTTCCCGGCACGGAGAAATCGACACCGAGTGTTCTCAATAAATCATAGACCCCCAGCAAAACACTCCGTGGATTCCCTCCGGTGACACGGATGTCATCCCCGCGCGCGTCAATCCCGTAAGCATCGTCAAATGCCGGATCGTGGTTTGGTTTTTCATACACATTCGGCGACACATCCAACGTGGCCCGGAGATGGGTTTCTCCGGTGATTTTCTTTACATACGCATGCAGTTCCTTTTCAGCAAATTCTATTGTATCCATGGTTGTTGTCAATGAAATCATCAATGCGTGCTCCTTTTGGTTTTTATGGTTTTCTGTCTTCATTATAAAACAATCCGGAAAATCCGGATTGTTTTATGTTTTATTGTTTATCCGCGTTTGAGAAAGAAAACGCCGGCTACCCCAACAACGATGACACCCGCAACGATACCTATGATCAATCCGGTATTGTTTGCATCTTCATTTGGCTCGTTATCATCATTCGGATCGGTCACGTCTTCCGTGGTCGTTGTCTCATCTCCGGGATCATCGCTTTCGGAAACATTGATCAAATGACTGCTTTCGCCGATTTGTCCCGTGTCATTTTCAGCCATGAAACGAATGGTATATATGCCGGTCGATGCCGGCGTATATGTGAATACACCGGGATCGAGCTGTATCGTGTTTTCATCCGGTGTTTCGATTTCGATGTAGAAATCCTCTTCCGCGGCACCGATCAGTTCAATGTCGCCCTCATCAAAACTGGGCAGTTCTATTTCCTCGCCGACATCTGCGGTTTGGGGAACGGATGTGCTAATTCGGACCAACGGCGGTGCGGGTTCTTCATCATTCAGTTCAATGCGGATGTTGTCAATGTCATAGTTGCCCGTGGATGCATTCAAAGACATGAAGCCGTAAATATCCAGGGCATTGCGGGAATGGACCAACGTGCCTTGTAGTTGATCGTTGATGTAGACTTTGTATTCGGCTTCGCCTTCGTTCTCCGTGTCACTGACGACAATGCGTGCATTGAGCCAGTTGCCTTTGATGCGGTCCTCCTCGACAGGTCCTTCCGTGGGATACTCATAGACATAAGCGCGATCACCGGTCGCTTCGTCATTTAAATCGGTTTCGCTCATCAGACCGCCGCGCAGGAAATTGACGACGACCTGTTCGCCGGTGATGTTTTCATCCGTGTCATGCGTATGCACCGTGCGGAGATAAATCAACATCCCCGTGGTGCCGTTGAACCGTGCATCACGGAATTCTTTTCTGACATTCCATCCGATCCACGCATCGGTGAGGTCGTTGGCGCGGAAATCAAAGGAAATCTCAAAATCCTTCGAACGGATGTCATGCGGACCCATATAGAAGAAAGAATCATTGTGCTCAAAGTTCAGATATTGATTGCTGTTTTCTTCACGGATGTCCAACACGCCGTCGACGTTGGGGTCCGCGTCACCCGAACCCGACCAACTGTGGTTGGTCCAGGTGTCCGTGAATGCTTCCTGTTCTTCCGGGGCACCCAAGTCATAGGATTCAAAATCCTCTTCAAAAAGACGCCAGTCTTCCTGCGCATGAACGGTGACTGTCCCCAACATGAGAACCATTAATAACACAAATGTAATCGTTATTCTTTTTTTCATAAAACACACTCCTCGTTTTTAATCATTATGACACCGGCCGGTGGCAATGATAACTGTTTACCGTTTTTTGTTCGAACGTCTTGAGACTCGTCGATCCGCAAATTGACAACCAAATCGTATTCATCGTTCTGATCGGCATACCGGGCGACCAAGACATCGTCCTTTGGATCAATCGGTAACCCGGCAAACGTTTCTGTTTTCGATATATGCCAGTTTTCTGCCGTTTGCGGGTTCACCCAAATGCCATGCCAAGTCAATGAATTCAGCAATTCGTAAAGTTTGTCATTCTCTTTGTTGATTTGTTTGACCGAGTCATAAACGTCCGTTTTGTTTCCTTCATGATCGATCATCGCTCCGTCAAATGATTCCCGTTCAACGGACAGCGGTTTGAAATATGTGAAAAACTGAATCCCTTTATGGCCGTAAGCCAAGGACGTGTTGATCTGGAAGCGGATTTCCTCCAACGTCGGAACACGCGTCTTCTCGCTGAACTTGACCGTTTGAATGAAACACCATAATGGTTGTTCAAACCCGCTTACCAGATCGAGCTGTTCGAAATAGTCATCACGAACGTTTGGCCGCGGTCCTTCAAATGGGTAAAAGTCATATGAAAGAACATCCGGTTTGACCGTGTTGATGTATTTTCTCAAATAGGTTTCATAAACTTCATTCGTCACTTGTTCCCCGCCCAGATGCGATGCCCCGTATTGGATCTGGCGATCTGTCGCATACATGGGCAGCAAATTCACGTAAAATAATTTGTCCGGATAGATTTCCTCGAACATTTTTTTTACCCGGGCGATGTTATCAAATGACTCAAACCCCGGTTCGTCAACGGCGAGAACGCCCATTGAAGCGGGATGGGCCATGAAACGGTCCAGACGTTTTTTAATATCCGAACCATCCTTGCATTCCAGTATCTTCCGATCGCGAACCAAATAAAGGATATCCGCTTTTTGGGCCATGTCCAACGCTCTCAACACATCGTCCTTGTTCCCGTCTGCGGTTTCATAAAGAGCATAAATGGCATTCAGGCCTGCTTCGGATATACATTGATATTGTTTCTCGTTGATGAAATCGGGATTGTCTAAATCATCATAATCGCCCGGTATCGGAGAAATCCAAGCCCCGATCAAAAAATCATCCATAAATATCAATCAACACGGCCTGGCCTTTGGGTATGTTAAGCGTCAAGGCATCGCTGGATGCATTCGTGTGACTTTCAAAATCGTAAAGATCGAAACTGAGTTGTGCATCAAAGGTCAGGGTAACCTCGGCCTCTTCTGCGGATAAATCATTGTTCACAACATACAAGGCCGGTCTCCCCCCGTGATTGAACGCACCGATGATGACATCGTCCCCGCTGACGTCGTTTAACACACTGAAGGAATCCAGCTTGTCTGCTTCGGGGATTTCTTCCGGACTCTCTCCGTTGACGATGATGCCCATGTGTTCGCTGTTTAAAAGAATCTCATCGATCATCGTGATGTGTTCGTTGGCCTCTTTCACATAATCATACATCGGATTTTTGTTTCCTTCCGAATCAACCATGCCGCCCACAAAGTTCTCATGACCGCCTTCCATGGAGGTGTAATACATGAAGTGTTGGATGCCTTTTGCCCCATAGGCCAAGGATGTCGCCACATTCCAGTGAACCTCTTCGCGTGAGGGAACCCTGAGGTTATCGGGTGACCATGAGGATGCTTGGATGAACACCCAAAACGGAAGATCATATTCCCGGGCGATGCTCCGGACTTGTGAGAGCTGCGCAAAGTATCCCCCGCGTAACTCGCCATATTCCATGCCGGAAAAAGGATAGTAATCAAACGAATAGAAGTCCGGTTCGACAAGTTCGATGTATTCGCGCATATAGCGCTCATATGTCATTGAATCATCTTCATAAGGTCCTCCGCCGGCACCGTTGACCAATTGGTTTGTGTTTGCATAATCGGGTAACATGTTGATGTAAAATGTTGCTTCATCATCAACTTCTTTGTAATTGTCATGTAATCCGGCGAGTCCGGGATATGATTTCGTGCCGGGTTCATCGACGATCATCGAACCGCCGAATGCCGGATGGTCGTTATACACTTCCAGGGCATCTTCCAACAAATCGAGATCCCCGGGATCCGTTGCGCCGGTCACTTGATGATCGCGCACCAGATACAGCACATCATTCGCCGCGGCATAATCCAATGAGTCCAGAGCCGCGTCCATATTGATTGCGGCATTGTTATAAAGGCCATACATGACATTGATCCCCGATTCCGATATCATTTCCCATTGTTCGTCATTGATCAAATCGGGATTGTCATACACACCGGCAAAATTGCCGTAGGGCGGTTCGGACCATGCGCCGATCGGCATTGTGTCATCATCGTGTTTGGCGAAAGTATATTTATTGACTGTCGGATCATCCAATCCAAAATCAATTTCTCCGGTGGTGCTTGCGTCATCGCAAGCAATGAAGCTCAGTGACACTAAAAACAAGAGTATCAGTCCTGTTACTTTCTTATGAATCATCATATATTATCCTTTCAACCCTCCTGCAACCGTATTTTCCATAATGGTTTT
>JAGYMP010000112.1 GCA_018400565.1 Bacilli bacterium
ATGACGTGGCGCTTTTCATGGATGAACTGAACATCGAACACGCCGATGTCGCGGGATGGTCGCTGGGCGGCGGTGTCGCCATGCAGTTTGCGGCAACCTACCCCGAGAAGACCGACAAACTCGTGTTGATCAGTTCAGCCTCACACAAAGGATATCCCGTCTTCAAAAAAGACGAGAACAACCAGATACTGGTCGGCGAGGTCTATGATTCCCCCGAAGAGATGGCCAAAGACCCGCTTCAGGTCGCCCCGCTTCTACAAGCCCTCCAGGCAAATAATTTCGATTTCGTCAAACAGATTCTTGACATGACGATTTACACTGTGACGAAACCCTCCGAAGAGGAATACGACCTTTATATCGGCGATTCACTGAAACAACGCAATCTTCCCGACGCTGATTTCGCGCTCGCAAGCTTCAACATGTCCCATGAGAAGAGTCTTTACAGCGAAGGCAGCGGTGACATTGACAAAATCGACGCCGAATGTCTTCACATCTGGGGCGAAAACGATGCGACCGTCCCCGAACACATGGTCAAAGACAACGTCAGGGCCATTGAAGATTCCACGTACATCAAATATGAAAACTGCGGTCACGCACCGCTCGTCGACAAACCCAAACGTCTGGCGGACGACGTCAGATCATTCCTTGAAAAATAGGGTTTTGGGGAACCACATGCCATTCATGTCGACTCTCTTTCGGATATGGATAAATCATAAAAGGCTTCCTGACGCCAAAAAAGGCGAAAGGAAGCCTTTTGTCACAAAAATCAAATTATTTCACTTTTTTTCGTTAAAGTACTTGACAACAAATTTTTCCCATATTATAATTATCCTGTAAAAGGCAAAACTAGCGAAAGTTAGTGACGCAAAACTATAGGGCCTTCGGATATCGATGGCAGCCAGTTGCCGTTATCTCTGTCGAGATAAGGGCACTTTTTTATTTCTTGGGTCATTTACGCCCCGGAATGGAAGAGTAAACGTATGTCCTTATCGAGAGATAAGGGCGCTTTTTTGTTTTTCGGATCATTTACGTCCGGGAAAGAAGAGCAAACCTATGCCCTTATCGAGAGATAAGGGCATTTTTTAATTGCCGATGTCACACATGCGGGGGGATGCGCTTTGTTATGAAACGGAATGTATATCTTGCCGAGCGTGTCCTGAGTGCCTCCAAACGAACGAGAATCTCCAAAGCAAGCCGACTCGGCATCGTGGTCACTGCGATTCTGTTGTTTCTGATCTTCGCCGTTTCCTATTACGGCGAGGTCACCGGTAACTTCACGTTTTCCGTTGACAGGGAAGCACAGGAAGCCGGCATATCATTATATGAAAGCGCCGAGGACAAACATTACACGACAAGGCTGTTCTCAGCGAAAGTCGAGAACGCGGACGGGATGACCCATTTCTGCGGGACCGAACACACACTTGTTCCCGAAGGCAGCGACCGCTGCATACCGGCGGACGACATCGTCGGAAGCGTCGACGGCGCGAACAACGGCACATCGTATCTCGGTTATACGTTTTACGTCGAGAACGTCGGCGACCAGGCCGTCGATCTCAATGCGGCGATCACCATCATCGATGCGTACTTGAACGCCGAGGAATCCCTCAGGGTCCGTGTCATCATCGACGATGAGGCGACAACCTACGCAAGAAGGCAATCCGAATCCGGGGTCGATCCCGGTGAAGCAGAACTGTTCACGGAACCGTTTCACAGCAGGGATGAGGTCTTGAACAAGACATACCCGCTGTTTGAACCCAGCGAAGTGAAGAAAGTCACCCTGATCATCTGGTATGAAGGCGAAGACGCCGACCACCATGATGCCATCAAAGGCGGCGGCGTCAAACTGGAGATGGATTTCTCCATCAACAAGATTTACGG
>JAGYMP010000113.1 GCA_018400565.1 Bacilli bacterium
CGGTCACGTTTCTGGTAAAATCCGCATGCACTACATACGCATTTTACCAGGTGATAAAGTGAAGGTTGAACTTTCAACCTACGATTTAACACGTGGCAGGATCACATACCGTTTGTGATTCAACCGTCGAGGAGGAAAATACGATGAAAGTCAGATCATCCGTAAGAAAAATTTGTGACAAATGCAAAATAGTGAAACGCAAAGGCAAAGTCATGGTCATTTGCGACAATCCGAAACACAAACAGAGACAAGGGAAATAGGAGGTAAGCATGGCACGTATAGCAGGAGTAGACATCCCGAGAGAGAAACGCGTGGTCATCGCGCTCACATATGTATATGGCATCGGCCACTCAAGAAGCAAGGACATCCTTGAGGCGGCGGATGTCTCAGAAGACAAACGCGTGAAGGATCTGACGGATGAGGAAATCGTCAAAATCCGTCAACAGGTTCAGAATTACCGCGTTGAAGGTGACTTACGCCGTGAGGTCCAGTTGAACATCAAGCGTTTGAAGGAAATTGGATCGTATCGCGGCATGCGTCATCGCAAAGGATTGCCCGTCCGCGGGCAAAACACCCGCAACAACGCCAGGACCCGCAAAGGCCCCGGCAAAACCGTTGCGAACAAGAGAAAATAAGAAGGAGGATATTGAGGTATGCCACGCAAACCACAAAAAAGACGTCGCGTGAAAAAGAACGTCCCTTCGGGGATTGCTTTCATCCACTCGACCTTTAACAATACAATCATAACCATCACCGATCCCGCCGGAAATGCCATCGCATGGAGTTCCGCCGGTGCAATCGGATTCAAGGGCAGCCGGAAATCGACGCCTTTCGCGGCCGGTCTCGCCAGTGAGGCAGCCGCCAAAGCCGCCATGGATTCCGGTATGCAGAAAGTAGAGGTTTCCGTCAAGGGACCCGGCCCGGGCAGGGAAGCGGCCATCCGCTCCCTTCAGGTCGCCGGTTTGGAGATCACAGCCATCAAAGACGTTACCCCGGTCCCCCATAACGGTTGTCGTCCGCC
>JAGYMP010000114.1 GCA_018400565.1 Bacilli bacterium
ACCGAAGACCATCCGCTTGAATACGGTGATTTCGAAGGCGTCATCCCCGAAGACCATTACGGGGCCGGAGAGGTTATCGTCTGGGATAAAGGAACCTTTGAGAATCATAGTAAGAAAGATGGTGGGAAGTTATCGATAGAAGAGGCATATGAAAACGGAAAGATCGTTGTCTGGCTGTCCGGCGAGAAATTAACGGGCGGGTATGCCTTGATTCGCACGGGGGATGAGGATGATTCGCGCTGGTTATTGATCAAAGAGGATGATTCTGAAGCGGATGCGCGGAGAAAACCGGGAAAAACCGAACCCGAGTCCGTTCTCAGCGGAAAGACAATCGAAGACCTCAAGGATAAACAAGAATGAAACATCTAAAGGAAATCCTCGATGAACCGGAATATGAACGGACAAAGAAAACCGACATGCCTGAATGGATCGATCCGATGCTTGCGACATTGACACATGATCGTTTTGATGATCCGGATTGGATTTATGAACGCAAATTGGATGGTGAACGTTGCATAGTTTATTGTGATGCCGAACAGAGGATTAAAATGATGTCCCGGAACAAGAAAGAACTCAATGTGCGGTATCCCGAGATTATCGATGCATTGAAGAAATTGAATCGTGCTGATTATATCCTTGACGGTGAGATTGTCGCGTTTGAAGGTCAGGTCAGCGATTTTTCCAAATTACAAAAACGCATGCATCTGAACGATGATGAAGACATAAGAAAAAGTGATGTCGCTGTGTATTACTATGTCTTTGATATTCTTTATCTTGAGGGACGGGATGTGCGCGATCTGTCATTGAAAGAACGAAAAAAAACACTTAAATCATGTTTTGATTTTGAATCACCGCTTTTTTACACGGACCATGTGAAGGAAGAGGGCAAAAAACATTTACGCGAAGCCTGCAAAAAAGGGCGCGAAGGGCTTATCGCGAAAGATTATCACAGTCATTACGTTTCAGCGCGTTCCCGAAAATGGTTGAAATTCAAATGCGAAAACAAGCAGGAGTTCGTGATTGTGGGCTATACGGAACCGCAAGGCGAACGGATTGGTTTCGGTGCTCTTTTGATCGGGTATTACGAGAATGAAGAATTAAGATATGCCGGGAAAGTGGGCACCGGTTTCACGGATGACATGCTAGATGCGCTTAGCAGGCGCTTTAAGGGAATTGAAACACAACAATCTCCTTTGGCAAATCCGGAAGAAGTTGAATCAGACCGCGTCCATTGGCTTAAACCCCGACTGGTCGGTGAAGTCTCATTTACGGAGTGGACAGACGATCGCAGATTGAGACATCCGAGTTTCGAGGGTATGCGCGACGATAAGAATCC
>JAGYMP010000115.1 GCA_018400565.1 Bacilli bacterium
TCGCTTCCCTCGTCGCCACGCCGAAGGATCATCCTTTGCGCAAAAAAATACCGCCTATCACCGATGATGACCTGAACTTTTTGGAATCATCGATCAAAAACGAACTGAATCAAAAAGAAATCGAGCCGTCTTTTTCGCTTCCCGGAAGCGAACAATCAAAAAAAGGCGCATATCTGAACCTGTCACGCGCGGTCGCAAGACGCTGCGAGCGCGCGGTCACGGCATATATCAAAGAAAATAACGACGATGGCCTGAAGAAAGCGTTGGCTTATCTGAACCGTCTTTCCGACTATCTGTATGTGTTGGCGGAAGACTAAAATTCGATGATGAAAAAGGCACGAATTCGTGTCTTTTTTTATTTATACAGTAAATCTTTTCGGTTTTGAAATTTCTCAAATTCACTCTTTAAAGATGGTGTCCCTTGTGCTATAATGTCAATGTAAAAACGCTTACATCATGTACAACATGAAGGAGTTTTCCATTGAAATCAATCATAATCGGCGTGATCGGCGCGGACGTGCACGCTGTCGGAAATAAAATAATTGAATATACCTTGGAGAACAAAGGATATGACGTCATCAATATCGGAGTCTTGTCTTCTCAGGAGGATTTCATAAACGCGGCCATCGAAACCGATGCGTCGTTGATTATGGTATCGTCACTGTATGGTCACGGTGAACTTGATTGCCGGGGCATGCGGGAGAAGTGTATCGAGTCCGGGATTGGTGACATTTTGCTTTATGTGGGCGGAAACATCGTTGTCGGAAAACAGGATTTTTCCGAGGTCAAAAACCGTTTCGACCACATGGGGTTCGATCGCGTTTATGCCCCGGGCACACCGATTGAAAAAGCTTTGGAAGACATCAAAGAAGATTTGGGAGAATAATATGGCCAGATATCTTTTGATCGACTTCGGTTCCACATTCACGAAACTAACGGCGGTTGACACGGACGATCCCCGTGTTTTGGGGACTGCGATGGCTTTCACAACCGTTGATGAAGACATACACATCGGCTATCACAAAGCTTTGGATAGTCTTTTTGAACGTTTGGGGGAAAAGATGGATTTCAATCAAACCATCGCCTGTTCCTCAGCGGCCGGCGGACTAAAGATGGCGGCGGTCGGGCTTGTCGAAGAGCTGACGGTCGAAGCCGCAAAAAGAGTATGCCTGAATGCGGGCGCGAAAGTCGATCTGGTATTGTCACACCACATCACGCGTCGCGAAATCAAAGAAATCCGCAACAAAAACATCGACATCATTCTTTTGGCCGGCGGGGCAAACGGCGGCAACACGGAATGTGTGCTCTATAATCTTAAACTGTTCGGGGAGATGAATATTCATATCCCCATTGTTTATGCCGGCAACAAGTCCTGTCAGGATGACGTGGAAGACATGTTCGAGCGATATGGTCTGGACGGATACATCTGCGACAACGTCATGCCGCGCATCAACGTCCTGGACGTCAAGAACGCCAGGGACACCATCCGCGAGATTTTCCTGAGAAAAATCATCGCCGGCAAAGGCATCAAAAAAATCGAAAATGAGATCGACGAGATCGTCTTGCCCACCCCGCAGGCCGTTTTGAACGCGGCGGAGTTGTTATCCAGGGGATATGAAGACGAAGAAGGTCTCGGTGATTTGGTCGTCTTGGACATCGGCGGAGCGACGACGGATCTTTATTCGCTTTGCAATGCCTCGAACCG
>JAGYMP010000116.1 GCA_018400565.1 Bacilli bacterium
ATGGTACTGCCTGACATTCATTTGTCGCTCTCCTCATCTTTCAGCATTTTCTCATAGTCTTTCGGTGTGTCAATGTCCTTCAAAATACCACGGTCATTTGTGGGGATCTCTTCAAAATCAAACCGGTTGCGAAAATTCTTCAGTGTGGACAACGGAGATTCATGTTTTAATTTCGAGACGATGTGTGCATCGACGAAAAGAGGATGACCCCGTCTTTCCTGATAGGTGGGAACCCGTATCTTCTTTGTGCCCCTCAGAAGTGAACGATATGTTTTCTCGCTTACCATGGGACAATCCCCGGGAACGATGAACACATCGGAATCAACCTCTTTGACACCGGACAACACCGACGAAAACATACCCAGGCGGTGCCGTGGATTGAAGATGACAGACACGTCATCGACATCTTGAAGACGTTCCGCGATATCATCGTGATAATAACCGGTCACAACAATAATCGCATCCACAAAAGGCCTCATATGGTTGATTGTTTGCACAATCATCGGTTTGCCTTTGAAATCAAGAAGCATTTTGTTCTTCTTCATCCGGCGCGATGCTCCGCCGGCCAAAATGATTCCCGTGATCATGATAACCCCCCTTATCAGAAAAACGCTTACAATCCCTTTGAAAAAAACAATCATCATTTTCATGTTTTTGTTATTACGTATTATATCACATCAATTCATAAATTTCCATATGTGAATTGCCCGAAGAGACGGCAAATAGATGATATATAAAAGATCCTGGAGAACGATTGAATACTCCAGGATCTTCCTTAGAATTGCATGGGTATCAGCAACAGGATATGTTTCTTATAGAATCAAACCGATCAGCAGGCCCAAAAACGTACCGACGGCATAGCCGACCGATCCGAGAATGAGGCCGGGCACAATCAAATCATCGTTCTTAATCTGTTCGGAGACGGCGGGCACGAATGCAGGTCCGTATAATCCCGCTGTTGCGGTGACGATAACGCAGTCGACATCGATTTTCATCCATTTCGCGATTAATACATGCATGACAAACGCCAAAATTGTAATTGCACCATAAAGCAAAAGAATCGGCAAAATACTCGAGGTAATACGCTCCAGATCCATCGAAGAGGCAAGGGCAAAAGAAAAAACCAAAATCAAATACTGTCCCAGACTCTCGGACCCCTGTCGCTCACGGATTTTCTTGTTAAAGGATGCGATCACACCGAACACGGTCACCGAAATCATCAGGGTCGGGACCAAGAGGTCGATCAGCCGACCTTCTTCGGCACCCATGGCGAACCAAATGCCGACGCCGATCAAAGCACCCAAAGCAGTCATTGAGAACGCAAGCAGAAAACTCTTTGACATCGGTTTGATCATCTCGGCCACTGAGGTTTTGTTTAACGATTCTTTTTTGATTTTTGCCTCGTTTCGCATATACCGTTTGTCTTTCGGCATTCCCAAAAATGATTTCAACATCGGCTTCGCCAATATGAGCAAAAACATGTAAAAAACGCCGCCAATCAACATATCCGACAAATTAGCAACACCGATCAATGTTTTATCCAGACCGAAAATGTTGCCGATGGCATTCAAATTCGGCGTCCCGCCGGTATAAAGGCCGATGGCCATCGCAGAGAGATAATTCCCGTTTTCGATGCCCTTGGCATAAACAAAATAAACCGTCAGAGACACAAACACGACGGCGATCAACAGGGCCAGGCCGGACATAAGCACGGGTTTGGCAAGTTTTTTGACTTCTTTCAGGTTTGCACTGAACAAAAGCAAAGGTATCGCTATTGCGATCGCCACGTGCGATCCGATTGTGCCGACATCCTCGTTTAATACGATTCCCACGCCAAACACTTTCGCGAGATAAACCAAGAACGCCAATGTGAGTCCTGTTAGATACGCCATCCCGATTGACCCGATTAAGCGGGTAAGAAAGAATTCTTTATGGCGTATGATGAGATATGGAATGATGAAAATCAATAAAATCTGAACGGCAGCAATCATCGCACATCAACGTCTTTCCCGGATATACGATATTTTTTTGCGATCCTTCCACCGAATTTTTCAAACGTTTTCCATGATTTTTCATTCGTTTCCAACATCGTGCCTGCTTCAAAATGGATGATGCCGTGTGTTTTGAACCGATCGTAAATCACTGAAAACATCGCACCGATCAACCCCGTGCTCTGGTACTCCGGAATGACGTATTGCATGAGGCCGCGGGCACCGTCAATCTTCTTTTTTGAAAAATACCATTTGAGCGGGCGAAAACGTCCTTTCGATTCTTTGAACAACTGATTGAAATCAGGCATGACTAGACAGAACCCGATTGGCCGCTGTGTGTCGTTTTCTCTTGCGATCTGGATGAAATCCGGATTGATGAACGGTTTGTAAGAACGGGCGACCTCGCGGATCAATTCGATGGATGGTTCACGCACATAATTGGCTTCTGCGGACGCTTCCTTGATGATGGTGTGTACGTCATTGATTTCACGTTCAAGCTGTTTTAGATCAATGGCGTCGATGGTCGTCGTCGTATGGCGAGACATGTAATATGTGTGGATGGTATGCAGTTTTTTTTCCGTGCGATCGTCGATTTTCGCTTCCATGGCAATCGTGTCGTATGCTTTCTCATAACCCTGTGATTCCAACAGATCTTGATAATAGGGATAATTATAGCTATTGTTCAATGTGGGGTCTTCATCAAAACCTTTGATGAGTATCCCCCTTCTCGTATCGGGATCATACGGAGCAAAGGTCCCTTCAGAACGGGTGATATCATTTTTTTTCATATCGGCTTCCATGGCATCAAAAAGTGTTTTAGCCACCGATCGGTCATTGACGGCATCAAAAAACGAAAAATAGCAGATCGGTTGATCGGCGTGGTCCTTCGTCATTGTATATAAAAGGCGACCATTCACTTTGTCGTCATTGACATCCAGTAATGCCTTGTATGTTCCGTCCTTGAGAACCAATGTTTTTAATTCCTTGTATAAAACCCTAAAAAGCGGAAATATGTAATGATCTTCATTTCGATAAAGATCTTTGACGAAATCGATGAAGCGTTTTAAATCCTTCCTGCTTTCAACCTTCTTAAGCATCGCTTTTCCCCCACTTCTTCCTAATATATGATTATAGCATAAAATGAAACATTTTTTAACGCCCAGTCAAAGAAAAACGTGATGTCAATGACATCATGCCGATAAATCCATGTCGCGTTTTCTCCATCCGATCCATATGAAAAGAAGGAATCCGATGAGAAACATCAAACCGCTGAAATCAAAAACATAAACCGGTTTCAACTCGTAAAGAAATCCTCCGGCCAAAGGTCCCGCCACCATTCCGATCGAAAAGAATGATTGTCTGACGCCCATGATCGTGCTGTGACTCTTCTCATCGGCGAACGAGGAAATGAAACTTTGTTCAAGTGGCTGAAAGGCGGCCTTGAGCGCAACATAACCCATGTAAACGGTATAAACGATCAACAAAAATCGTTCGGCGCGAAACACATAAAAAACAATGGCGGCACTCAAAACCTGGATTACCATCATCACGCGAAGCGATTTCCCCGTGCGCACAAGCAGGGGAACGAGAAAGACACTCGAGAACAATGACACCAACCCCGTTACCATGACGAATGTTCCGATATCTTTCGGTGAATACCCCAACTCGTTGAAATACACATCGATATATTTTGACAGGTTGGTCGCTCCGATTGTCACAAGCGACAACGCAACCAGGAAGATGATCAGATTGCTGTCAAGGTTTTTGATTTTGCCAAGGCTTTGAAAGACGGTGGGTTTGTTCACATCCGCTTGCTGGGTCCTTGGTTCGCGCACAAGAAAAAACAATGCGATTGCATAAAACACATTCAGCACAGCCTGGACCAAAAAGACTCTCCTGAGATCATCAGTGCCCAGAACCTCAACAAAAAACCGCCCTTCTGTCATCATTCCGCCAAGCCAATAGCCGACACTCGCTCCCAGGGTCAACGCGGCCGCAAGAAAGCCGAGATGCTTTGCCCTGTGTTGTGGTTTTGACAGGATGACCACATGGGCGACAATCAGTGTCATGCTTGCTGCGACACCAAATCCGCTCAAAAAACGAAAGAAAACCATCCAGTATTGGTTCCCGACATACCCGAACGCAAACTGACCGACGCTGTAAAGCAAAAGCCCGGCCGCCATATAGAGGCGTTTTTTTCCGGCATCACCCAACGCTCCCCATAAGGGGGCGCCAAGTGTGAGGCCGAGACTCATCGTCGCGAAGAAGACCCCGAACATATAGTCGGGGATGTCCAGTCCTCTCACGAAAGCCGGCGTCACGGGATGACCAACGTTATGGATAAGTCCCTGGGAAAAATACAGGGACAAAACGATCACAAGGGGTTTCTTCACATCACACACCACTTTCTCTGTCTCCAAACATCATTATTATACTAAATTTCGCTTGAAAAACAAGAAAAAAGCTCC
>JAGYMP010000117.1 GCA_018400565.1 Bacilli bacterium
AATTCAATTTTTTGCATTGTCCATCAACTCCATGATGTATTCGGGTGTCACGGGTATTTTATGCACTCTTTTTTTTATCGCCTGTTCAATTGCTTTGGCAACAGCCGGCGCACCGCCGATCAACGGCAATTCACCGACACCTTTCGCGCCATAAGGACCGAGCTGATAAGGATTGTCGATGATGGCTGTTTTAATCGGACAGATATCCTCAAATGTGGGTATCATGTAATCGGTCAGATTGCTTTGGGCGATTTTTCCCTCATCATGATCCATCGCCTCCATATAACCATAGGCCACACCTTGTAAGAATCCGCCT
This sequence comes from Bacilli bacterium, assembly GCA_018400565.1. Classification (GTDB taxonomy): domain Bacteria; phylum Bacillota_I; class Bacilli_A; order Izemoplasmatales; family Hujiaoplasmataceae; genus M55B122. The sequence continues at coordinate 317 of JAGYMP010000117.1, forward strand.
TCGACCTGACCCGTGACAATGCGTTCATCAATCGCCCTGCCCATGTCATAGGCACCCCAAAGACCTTCAAGCGTCACTTCGAACGTATTCGGATCTACGGCGACCTCGCTGATCTGCACGCCCCATGAATAAGCGGGGTATGCATCACCTTTGAACGTTTCATCATCCCATTCGATGTATTCCGGGGGACGATAACGTTCGGTCACGATTTGTTCATCGCCGTCGGACCAGTTTTGTTTTAATTCCTTTGCCGCGCGTGCAAGCAAGCCCCCGACGATCATCATGGTTCGGGAAGCCACGGTCGGTCCGGAATCAGGGACTTTGTCCGTGTCGGGGAAATCGAAGCTGACCTGATCGATGGGTATTTCCAAAATATCCGCAATCAGTTTCGGAAATGTGGTTTTTACACCCTGTCCCATATCAACGGATGCCACGAGGATATGCACATGTCCGTCCTTTGTCTTTTTCAATTTTACCTGGGCTTTGATCGTTTTCGCTTCACCGCTGCCCGTAAACCCGCAGCCGTGAAGGAAGAAACTCATACCGATTCCCTTAAGGAGATCCTTTTTTGCATATAATTTCCTTTTCTTTTTGTAATCGGACATCTCCATGGCTTTTTCAATCAGTCCGGGGAGGATGATCGGATCACGGTACACCCCGTTTGTCGATGTGCGGTCATTTTGTTCGGCAAGGTAACGCATCCGGAAATCAAGCGGATCCGTTCCCAATTCCTTGGCGATATGTCCCATAAACATCTCAACCGCAAAAAACATCTGGGGGGCGCCGAATCCCCTGAAAGCACCGTTGGGGACGGTGTTTGTCCTGTAGACATCGCCGTTTACATCAAGATGATCGATTGTGTAGACACCGGAAACGGCAATGAGCGCCCTTGAAAGGACAACACCGGACAACCCGATGTTTGCGCCGGCATCGATCCCCACATGCACTTTAAATCCGATGATTTGGTCGTCATCGTCGATGGCCGCCCGAAAATGGGTCTTGGAAGGATGGCGTTTCGGGGTGTTAGCCATATCCTCGGGGCGGTCGTAAATCATTTTTATCGGTTTTTTGATTTTTCTGGCGGCGACCGCCAACTGGCAGCCAATCAATGAAGGAAAATCCTCTTTCCCGCCAAAAGCCCCGCCGACTGTTGCCTGGATGATTCTGACTTTGTCATCATCGGCATCCAAGGCCTGAACAACGGCATTCTTCACATAATAAGGACATTGAAGAGATCCTTCGAGAGTGATTTTGCCGTCGTCGTCATAACCAATGAATCCCTGAGGCTCAAGGTAAGCCTGTTCCTGATAATGGGTTTCATAATCATACTCGATGATGCGATCGGCATCCTCAAAGACGGATTCACCGTGCCCCTTGTCAAAATGATAATGGATGACGCTGTTTGTCCACTCGAAAACCGGGGTTAATCGTTCGACCTCGATGTCGGTTTTGTTGATGAGATCGACCAACACTTCGCGGTCGGGCCCGACAATGAGTGCGATCGGTTCACCGAGGTAGGTCAGTTCCTTCTCGGCAAATACGGGCTGGTCATCGAAGATAATCTTGACGATGTTTTTACCGGGCACGTCGGAAGCATCCACGATATGGTAACCATCAGGCATCACGGGATAATCGATGTGTTTGATTATTCCGTGTGATACCGGTGACCGCAGGGTTTTGGCATATAACATTCCGTCCATCCGCAAATCATTGACGTATGCCGCACTCCCGCTTAGTTTTTCATTGTCATCAAGCTTGTTAATTGATTTTGAAATCGTATTTTCGCTCATCCGTGTTCACTCCATTGTGATGGCATCGGCGGGACACATCGAAACACATAATCCGCATCGGAAACAATCCGTATCCGAAAAGGTGATTTTATCTTTGTATTCAATCGCAAAA
>JAGYMP010000118.1 GCA_018400565.1 Bacilli bacterium
TGCCTGCACCGTCAAAGGCGGCTATCTCTCAAGGCCGCGTTATGCCAAAGGCAAACGCAAGAACAAACGCCTTGAACTCGATTACCGCAAAATCATCGATGCCGACGATTTGAAGGACATGGATATAAACAGCATCGATACGCTTGTGAACAAGGCCCTCGATCACAACGATTACGAGTACCAGCGAGAGACAATGATCCCCCATCCCGGAAAGCATCTCGCCGAGGGCATGGAAGATGTCGTTTATGTCTGTCCCCACTGCAAGGCGATCGATTCCATCAAAACCAACGGCAACACCATCCGCTGTGCCAATTGCAAAAAAGAAGGCCACGTCGACAAATACGGGTTCATCCACGGTTTTGTGTATGACAATTTGGTCGATTGGAATGCGTTCCAAAAATCCTACCGCGGCAAATTACTTGCCTCACGCCTGAAAACAACGGCCACGATGTATCGAAACGACCGCGAATCATCGAAACGGATTCCGATGGGTGAGGTGCGCTTAACCTACCATGACGGCATCTTTTCATTCCACGGCGACGTGGAGATGAAAATTCCGGTCAAAGACATCAAAAACCCGACGCTCACATTGCGCCGGGACTTCGGATTCGCGTATGAAGACACCGATTACATCCTCAAGATGCATCACGGAACGATGCCTTTCCTGCGTGTCTGCCGTGACAAATATTGATTGTTATGACACAAACGAAAATCCCGCAAAACGCGGGATTTTTTTATGAACGATAAAATGCATAGAAGGTGAGTGCCACATCATAATCGCCTTCTACCAACATCGTCACATCAACATTGGTGACATCATACAACCTGTCAGATTCAAGCAAGACGTTCAGAAGGTCGATGACGTCATCATCTCCGGAAACAACAAAAGAAAGGTCGATCCGGACGGGATGAACGTCTTCAGGCAGTGTGACATCCACCGGATAAGCGGCGTCATTCGCGATCATCACGCTCTTTTCAACTTTTGAAAGCCCGGCCAATGCCACAAGATCGTCAATGTCGCTTTCCATGTGGTATTGGAAATACCCTTCCGGGATGCCGTTGCTTATGTCACCGGCGGTGAAGGTGATTTCTTCTGCAGCAAGATTGCTCGCCAATAACAACGCGATCTCGTTTTCCAACCTTGCTTGTTCTGCTTCAAGTTCATTGATGCGCTGATCCTGGAATTGAGTGATCGCAAAATAGCCTGCGAAAATTATGACAACAACGGCCAAAAACAAATAAAACGGACGCATTTTTGATACTTTCTTTCCGAACACATCATGTTTACGCATAACTTACCGTCACCTCCGCGACCGTCTCTGAACGGAAGACATACGCCGGTGCGGACGGCATCCATCCGCCCTCGCCTCCGTATTGTTCGTAAATGGCAAGAATGTAAGCATACACATCCGAGCGCGTGGTGCCGTCGATGACTAGGATGATTGTTTTTTCATCCGTGTGCCACACATAATCGGTCATGCGAAGACCACCGTCAAGAGCAGTCTTTAAATCCAAAAACATATCGATGGGCAACTGGTCGCGCGAGGTGCTTATGGCTGTGAATGCTTCCTCGTACGGAGAAGATGGTGACTCATTCACATATGCTTGAATGTCGTTGTTTAACGTGGTGAGCCGGTCGTTTAAAGCGATGTTCTCAGATGTCAGATCGTTGATGGTCCGTTGGTCGTTATGATAAGGAATATAGATAATCGTCACAAGTGCGAAAATGGCAACCGCTATGACAAGAAAATAATAACCTGTGATCGTCAACGGGTTGATGCGGTCAAGTGTGAAGTCAATGATTTTCTTTTCTTTTTGCCGTTTCTCCAAGATTCGGTTGGAGGCATATGCAACGATGATGCCTTTGGGTTTTTCCCGCAGAAATTGCATGTGTTCTTTCAACGAACACATCTCGGCACTCAGATGCTCGATGTTCGGAATCAATTTTTGTCTGACTTGGTCGTATTCCATATGGTCGTTCAGATTCCCGACAATGGTTTTATCGATGCGACGATCACCGTCACGCAGATTGTAGCGATAGTAATTCGCGATGCGCTCGATGAATATTTCGACTTTGTCCAAATACTCACCGGCATAATCACCGGTATCTTCGATGATGCCGAAAATCAAATAGCCGTCTTCGATGATCTGGATGGAAAAATGCTCATCATAAAGCGTCGTCAGCATAATGGCATTTTCTTGTTCTTCATCGATGATCAGTTCCATCAAAGCGGAGAC
>JAGYMP010000119.1 GCA_018400565.1 Bacilli bacterium
CCCGAATACAGTGTATTCGATCAAACGGAAAATGGGTTCGACCGAAAAAGTGAAAATTAAAAACAAGGAGTACACACCACAAGAGATTTCCGCAATGATTCTGAGAAACCTCAAGGAATCAGCGGAAGATTATCTCGGCGGCGATGTGACGCAGGCTGTCATCACGGTTCCCGCTTACTTTAACGATTCTCAACGCCAGGCCACCAAAGATGCCGGTAAAATCGCCGGTCTCGAAGTGAAACGGATCATCAACGAGCCGACCGCGGCCGCCTTGGCGTACGGCATCAACAAAAGAGACAAAGACCAAACCGTCCTCGTTTATGATTTGGGCGGGGGAACGTTTGATGTGTCCATTCTGGAGCTTTCCGACGGGACCTTCGAAGTTATCTCAACCAGCGGCAACAACCAGCTGGGCGGCGATGATTTCGATCAGCGCGTCGTTGATTGGCTTGTGAAAGAATTCAAAAAAGAGAACGGTATTGATCTGAGCAAGGATAAAATGGCGCATCAGCGTCTTCGTGACGCGGCCGAAAAGGCCAAGAAGGAATTGTCATCGGTCACTTCGACGAGCATCTCACTGCCGTTTATCTCCATGACCGATGAAGGCCCGGTCCATCTCGAACAGAAACTCTCAAGAGCGAAATTCAATGAGCTCACAACGGACTTGATCGACAAAACAACAGGACCGGTCAAACAGGCTCTGAAGGATGCGAAACTCAAAGGGGACGACATCAATGAAGTATTGCTTGTCGGCGGATCCACCCGCATCCCCGCGGTACAAAAAGCCGTCAAAAGCATCCTCGGGAAAGACCCGAACAAATCCATCAATCCTGACGAGGTCGTCGCCATGGGCGCAGCCATTCAGGCCGGTGTTTTGGAAGGCGACGTGAAAGATGTCTTGTTGCTTGATGTCACCCCGCTTTCACTGGGAATCGAAACATTGGGTGGCGTGTTTACGAAATTGATTGAAAGAAACACAACCATCCCGACATCAAAATCACAGATTTTCTCGACCGCAGCCGACAACCAGCCCACAGTTGATGTTCACGTGCTCCAAGGTGAACGTTCAATGGCCAAAGACAACAAAACACTTGGCCGGTTCCAACTCGGGGATATTCCACCCGCACCAAGAGGCGTGCCGCAGATCGAAGTTAAATTTGACATCGATGCCAACGGCATCGTGCATGTGTCTGCGAAGAATGTCGCAACCGGCAAAGAGAATTCAATCACCATCAAAAGCAACTCCGGTCTTGACGAAGACGAGATTGACCGCATGGTAAAAGAAGCGGAAGAGAACGCCGAGCAAGACAAGAAGAAACGTGAAGAAGTCGAAACACGCAATGAAGCCGACCAAATGGTTTTCCAA
>JAGYMP010000120.1 GCA_018400565.1 Bacilli bacterium
ACGTAAGCATCTACGATCCGATTTATGCCGATGATGACACCGTGTTTCAAAAAACCTATGATGCCGTCACGATGAGTGAGGTCATCGAACACATACACAACATCGGTGCATTGTTCAACATGTTGAACGGCGTTTTAAGGAAAAAATCCGTTTTGGCTGTGATGACGCTTTTCAGACCCAAAACAAAAGAAGACTTTTTCAAGTGGTGGTACATCCGCGATGAAACCCATGTCCGCTTTTTCAACCGAAGGACGTTCGAAGAAATAGCAACCATCCACGGCTATGATATCCTTGATTGTGACGGAAAACGCAAAATCACGTTAAGAAAACGATGAGCATCGATGCGATGACAAAAGGAGTGAAACGATGGGAATGAGAATCCAGAATCATCCGATCCTCGAATTTACCGAAAAAAAACCGGTCCGGTTTTTTTATGAGGGAAAGCAGATGGTCGGACGCGAAGGAGACACAATTGCGTCTGCCTTGCATGCCAACGGCATCAACGTATTATCAAGAAGTGTGAAAGACAACCGTCCGCGTGGCTTTTATTGTGCCATCGGCAATTGCGGATCGTGCCAGATGCGTGTTGACGGTGTAAACAACGTGAGGACCTGCATCACTGAACTCACCCCGAATATGCACATTGAAAGACAAAGGGGGCTGGCCGATGATCAAACATGAGGAACTCATCATCATCGGCGGCGGTCCGGCAGGATTGAGTGCGGCGAAAAGTGCGCTTGAAGCCGACCTCAACGTGTTGCTTATCGAACGTTATGTCCGCTTGGGCGGACAACTCATCAAACAAACACACAAATTCTTCGGTTCAAAAAATCAAAAAGCGAAGATGCGCGGTTTCAACATCGCGACTCTCCTGATAGATGGTTTAAAGGATGCACCGGGGCATTTGACGGTGTTGACGGAGGCAACCGTCGTCGGGATGTATGACGAACGGATCGTGACTGTCTGGCATGATGCCACATACAAGAAATATCAGGCCGATGCCATCATTGTCGCAACGGGTGCGAGCGAAAAGTTCCTTGCATTCGAAAACAATGACCTTCCCGGGATATATGGAGCCGGCGGCGTGCAGACACTCATGAACTTAAACGGTGTTCTGCCCGGGACAGACATCATCATGGTCGGATCGGGCAATATCGGACTGATCGTCGCCTATCAGCTCATGCAGGCCGGAGCACGTGTCACATCTGTTTTGGAAGCCGCTCCCAGAATCGGCGGTTATGCCGTCCATGCATCAAAGTTACGACGACTTGGCGTTAGCATCAAAACAAGGACAACAATCAAACGGGCGATCGGCGAAAATAAAGTTGAAGCCTGTGAGATCGTCAGTCTCGATGATCAGTGGAACATCATCGAAGGCACAGAAGAAACCATCAACACCGATGCCATCTGCATCGCCGTGGGTTTGTCACCGATGCACCAGCTTCTTTCCATGGCCGGGGCAAAGACGAGTTACATCTCTGAACTCGGCGGTCTCGTGCCCTGTGTTGACGAAAACAACCAAACATCCATCGATGGTGTGTTCGTCAGCGGTGACGCAAGCGGCATCGAAGAAGCATCGTCCGCGATGGTCGAAGGCCGTTTCACCGGCCTGATCGCCGCGAAGAAACTCGGTCATGTGACGAAAGGGTTTGACAAAGACATCAACGAATGCCGTGATCAGCTCTTTAATCTGCGCCGGGGACCGTGCGGACTTAAGATCCGCGAAGGCATCCGAAAATTACGCGAGGTGAACGATCATGCTTAAACGAACCGGAGTGCCCGATCGATCACAGATCAAAGATGCATTCCCGGATGAATCATATCTCATCAAACCCAAAGCGATCATCGAATGCTTTGAGGCGATACCCTGTAATCCCTGTGAGACAAGCTGTCCGGTCGGTGCCATCACGATCGGTGCTGACATCAACAAAATCCCCGTGATTGACCATGCCATATGCACAGGATGCGGACAATGTGTCCATAATTGTCCCGGCCTTGCCGTGCACATCGTGAGCATCAAAGAAGACAAAGCATTGTTTCGGATTCCTTATGAGATGCCCGATGTTCCCAAACAAGGCGACATTTGGGACGGTATCGGCCGAGACGGGAAGACTGTCTGCGAAGCCACAATCACAGCCGTCACGCAAAAAGAAGGGTTTGACAAAACAACGATTCTTAATGTTGAGACGGACAAAACATACCTTTATGATTTCATAACGGTGAGACGACCATGAAAAAACATAACGTGTATGTCTGCCGTTGCGAAGACGTGACGCTCGATGAATTATATTATTGGATCCACCGGGGTTTCACAACATTCGAGGGATTGAAACGGCAATTAAGGATCGGCATGGGTCCTTGTCAGGGACAAATCTGCGGCGAGGTGATCCGGCGGGAACTCGCGAATTTTCTTAAAAAACATCCCGCCGACGTAAAGACACACACAATCCGACCGCTCATAATGGGCGTACCACTTGAGGCCATCGCAAAAGCAGGTGATCAAGATGAAAGCTGACGCCGTCATCATCGGAGCCGGAATCAGTGGTTCGAGCATCGCCTGGCACTTGGCGAAAAAAGGCATGAGAAACATCAAAGTGTTTGATGCATCCTATCTGACGGCCGGTGCCACCGGACGCTGCGGTGCGGGCGTAAGAACACAGTGGGGCACCAAGACGAATTGTCTTCTGGCTAAAAAGAGCATGGAATTCTTCGAAGAGGCGGGCGATCTCCTTGATTACAAAGAAGACATCGAATTCAAGCAGGCCGGGTATCTGATTTTGGCGACCACGAGGGAAGAAGAAGCGATCTTCGACAAAAATATCAAGGTTCAGCATGACATCGGTATCCCGAGCAAACGCCTCACGGTACAAGAGGCCTTGCAAATCGTCCCGCATCTGAATCCCGACAGTTTTTTGAGTGCATCGTTTTGTGAAAAAGACGGTCATCTCAACCCGTTTCGGATGACGGATGCTTTCTATCAGGCAGCCAAACGCCTGGGGGTGGAGTTTTTCTTTTATGAACCCGTCACGGACATCAAAACGAATCATGCATCCATCGAAGCCGTCATCACCGACCGCCGTATCATTGAGACGGACGTGGTGATCGATGCCGCCGGCGGCCATGCGAAAGAAATCGCCGCCATGGCAGGAATCGACGTGCCCGTGTTTTCTGAGAAACATGAGATTTTGGCGACTGAGCCGACTTATCCGATGCAAGACCCGATGGTCATGTCATTTTCCAAAAACATTTATTGCCAACAGGTTCCGCACGGCAGTTTTCTGATGGGCAGGAGCAATCCCGACGCAAAGCACAACCATGATGTTACTTCATCGTGGCAGTTTTTGGAAAAAATGGCCAAAACAGTCTGTGACATTCTACCCGATATCGGAAAACTCCGCGTCGTCAGACAATGGGGCGGCCTTTACAACAACAGCCCGGACCGTCAGCCAATCATATCATCCGTCGATGAATTGCCCGGATTTTATGTGGCGTGCGGTTTTTCGGGACACGGATTCATGTTTTCACCGATTACCGGGGATTTGATCTCCGATCTGATACTGGACAAAGAACCGGCCATCAACGCGGCAGCACTTTCCATCAAGCGGTTTGATGAAACGAGCAACGGCGACTATGAGACATCGGTCGTCTGAACACACTATCTATTCGAAAGGAATGATGACACATGGCAATGTATGAATATCGAACGGAAACATTGACGGATTTTTCAAAGAAAAAGAACCGTCTGGCTTACGAAAAGGCTCTGAAACAGGTGAGGGATGATTACGGAAAAACATATCCCCTCATCATCAACGGCAAACCCGTGACCACGAAAAAAACGTATTCCTCCGAAAACCCGGCGAATCATGAGGAAATCATCGGTGAGATCTGCCAGGCATCAATCAAAGAGGCTGACGAGGCGATGGAAAGTGCCTTGTTGGCATTTGAGACTTGGAAGAAGACATCGCCGCAGGTTCGCGCCGATGTTCTTTTCAAAGCGGCCAACATCATGCGCAGAAAAAGAATGTACATGAATGCTCTCATGACACTTGAGGCCGGCAAACCGTGGATCGAAGCGGACGGGGATGTGGCTGAGGCGATTGACTTCTTGGAATATTACGGAAGACAGATGCTCAAAATGGATCGCATCGACGACGAGGTCCAATCAAGGGAACATGTGGAACGCAACGAATACCGTTACATCCCGCTCGGTGTCGGCGCGATCATCACACCGTGGAATTTTCCGACAGCGATTTTGACGGGCATGACATCGGCGGCCGTCGTAAGCGGCAACACGGTGCTTCTGAAACCGGCGCGGACGACACAGATCATCGCCTATAACTTTGTCAAAATCATGGAAGAAGCCGGCCTGCCAGCCGGTGTGATCAACTTTATACCGGGACGCGGCTCTGAAGTCGGCGATTATATGGTCAAACATCCAAAGACACGGTTTGTCTCATTCACGGGATCGAAAGCGGTCGGCCAGACGATATACGAAAATGCGGCAAAAGTTCGCAAAGGACAAATCTGGCTCAAACGTGTGATTACGGAAATGGGCGGAAAAGACGGTATTTTGGTTGATGATGATTGTGACACGAATCTCGCCGCACGTTCAATTGTGACATCGGCGTTCGGTTTTTCGGGTCAAAAATGCAGTGCCTGCTCAAGGGCGATCATCCATGAGGATGTTTATGATGAGGTCATGGAGAAAGTGCTTGAGAAGACAAGTGCCATCCAACTCGGAAAAACCGAGGATTACAACAACAAAATGGGACCTGTCAACAGCAAAGAGGCATTTGATAAGATCACGGAATACATCGACATCGGGAAAAAAGAAGCGACACTCGCCGCAGGCGGGGATGCCGATGACACACTCGGCTATTTCATCCAACCGACGATTTTCGCAGGTTGCAAGGCTGATGACAGAATCATGAAAGAAGAAATCTTCGGGCCAGTCCTTTCCGTGACGAAAGTGAATTCGTTTGAGGAAGGTCTCAAAATCATCAATGACACCGAATACGGACTGACCGGATCGATTATTTCCAACAACCGTGCGCACATTGAAAAAGCACGTGAGGATTTCCATGTCGGAAACCTTTATGTCAACCGCAAGTGCACGGGTGCGATCGTCGGATATCAGCCCTTTGGCGGCTTTAACATGAGCGGCACAGATTCAAAAGCCGGCGGACCGGATTATCTTACGCTCCATATGCAGGGTAAATCAATCTGCGAACAATTATAAATTCATCACGGGCGCACATCTGTGCGTCCTTTTTTTGCGGATATATTCCGAAACGATTTGCCAAACAGTAAAAATCGTGATAAAGTAAGTGTGTAACAAAAAGGAGCATGACAAATGAAAGTCGAAGCCATCAACGCGATCAAAGCATTGGAACACGGCCGGTACGCGGCCATTGAAGAAAAACAAAACCTACTCACATACACCATCCAGTTTTTGATGAAGAAAGGTATCGAGAGCACATTTCCGTATCTCTGTGTGGGCTCATTCAGACTCTTTCCCGAAGAATTCTGTCTTGACGAGGAATTTAAGAACGAACTCGATTCCCTTAAGGTACGGAAGTACGCGGATCGATTGCTTGAAGAAGACCTCATCAAGGAAAAAGACGGTGCGTTCAAACTTACCCAAAAAGGCAAAGATGTCGCCAAAGACACATCGGCCGCCTTTTATTCCGGTGACACAAAGATGGACCTTGACAAGGATGACACGCGCATCGGTTCGGATGACGTCTCAAAGAATTACACGGAATTGCAGCTATCGAAACAATATTCATCTTATCTCGTCAACAAACGCGCCGATTTAAAAGATTTATGGTCTTTTTTCGGTGTCACTCCACACACCAAGTCAGACAAAATCCAAGCGTATTTGGAAGAGATCAATGATTATGCGAAAAGCATCGGCGATAAACCGATGATCGCATTCACCGAAACGATGCTTGAAGATTTATAATGAAAGAACAAGAAAAGCCCCGTTTTAACGCAACGGGGCTTTTCTTTACTGGAATAAAGCGCTAAAGCAAGCGCCGCAGACAAAAAACAGATAAATACCTAAAAGGGATGATCAATCACGTAGTTGATGGATTTTACCCTTTTATTTTATGGGGTGTGATGATATAATACTGATGTAAGCGTTTACGATGATGAACCTATCGTAACCACCAACAATCACTTTGAGGAGGAAGAGAATGAAGAAGTTTGAGTACATGGAAAAGCATGGTTATGAGCAGATGGTTTATTTTTATGACAAAACCACCGGTCTCAAGGGCATCACATGCATCCACAACACAACCCTGGGACCCGCACTCGGCGGCACGAGGCTTTGGGATTATGAATGCGAAGAAGACGCAGCACTCGATTGCTTGCGCCTTGCCCGAGGCATGACCTATAAAAATGCGGCTGCCGGTCTTAATCTCGGCGGTGGAAAAACCGTGTTGATCGGTGATGCGAAAAAAGATAAGAGTGAAGCATATTTTAGAGCTTTGGGTCGCTACGTGCAAAGTCTGAACGGTCGTTATATCACCGCAGAAGACGTCAATACGACGACCAAAGACATGGATTATGTGCATGAGGAGACCGAACATGTCGTGGGATTGGAAGGTAAGTCCGGAAATCCATCACCGATGACGGCACTCGGTGTTTTTTATGGCATCAAAGCATCGCTTGAAAAGGCATTCGGCGATCATGATTTTACTAAATATTCATTTGCCGTTCAGGGCGCCGGTCAAACCGGTTATTACCTGATTGAATATTTGTTGGAAGCCAAAGCAAAAAAAATCTATTTCACCGAAATCAACGATGACCACATCGAACGCATGAAAAAAGAACATCCCGACGTCGAGTTCGTGGAGCCCGATGACATTTACGGGCTTGATGTTGATGTGTTCAGTCCCTGTGCGCTCGGAGGTTTCTTGAATGATGACACCATTCCGCAAATAAAAGCCAAGATCGTTGCGGGAAGTGCCAACAACATATTGAAGGATGAAGACGAGCATGCAAGGATGCTTAAAGAAAAAGGCATCATCCATGCTCCGGATTTCGTCATCAATGCCGGCGGGGTCATCAATGTTTACCATGAACTCGGCGGATACAACAAAGATCGCGCCAAACGGGACATCGCAAAAATCTATGATCGTCTGATCGAGATTTACGAAATTGCCGATAAGGATGATATTTCAACCTATGCTGCGGCCAAGGTTTTTGCGAAAAAACGGATTAAAATCATCAATAACGTACATTCAACCTATATCAGGGACTGAAGATGAAACGGATTGTTTTCATCGCCGGGCATTACGGCTCCGGTAAAACAGAAGTCGTGATGAATCTTTCGATTAAAGAGAAGGTTGATGTCGTCGTCGATCTCGACGTCATCAACCCTTATTTCCGTTCACGTGAAAAAGA
>JAGYMP010000121.1 GCA_018400565.1 Bacilli bacterium
ACAAAACTCTTGTTATTAAAGATGAGCATGTGATACAATAATATCTGAAGGTATGGTGACTTCTGATGCAGATCGACATTCATAACTTGAATTTTTCATATGGGCATCGTCAAGTCCTTGCAGATCTTTCTTTGACCGTGAAACCCGGAGATTACGTTGTCATTCAGGGAAAGAACGGATCCGGAAAATCGACGTTGGCGAAATGTCTCCTTGGATTCAATCCCGTCAAAAGCGGGATGATTTTTTACAACCATGAAGACATCAACACCTTCAGCGACTGGACGCAATTCGGTTATGTCCCCCAGGAATTCGAGGATTTCAACTATGAATTCCCGGTCACTGTGGACGAACTGCTCACATTTTCAAGCATCAAAAACATCAATCAGAGCCGCCGCCTCAAATTACTGGATCAAATCGGCATTCTCGATCTCGTCAACGAAAACATCAATAACCTCTCGGGCGGTCAGTTGCAACGCGTGTTCATCGTCCGCGCCATGCTCAATGACCCCGATGTGTTGATTTTGGATGAACCCGCGGCTTCCATCGACCGGATGAACATCAACTTTTTTTACAAAGCGGTCAATCAGCTCAACCTCGAAGGGATCACCGTGATATTGATCACACATAATGAATCCCTCAATCATCTCAATTATTCGCATGTGCTCAATCTCGGCACCGATCTCTCTTATACCTATCAAACACGTGAATCCTGTGAGATCGGGGGTCATGATCAATGATGACGCTATCTTTTTTCACCGACCTCTTCCAACAGGATTTTCTGCTCAGGGCATTGGCGGCCGGTATCATGCTTGGTATTTTAGCGCCGCTTTTGGGATCGGTCGTCGTCATCCGCCGTTTATCGTTCATCGCGAACACGCTCGGTCACTTTTCACTTGTGGGAATTTCAATCAGTTTATTTTTGTCAACGCTCGGATTCACATTTTTCCTTGAAAAACCCTTATATCTCGGGATTGCTTTCTCCATCATCGGCGGACTGTTGATTGAATTGTTCCGGCGGTCGTACAAAAACTACAAAGAAATATCCATGGTCATCGTGATATCGCTCGGTACGGCGATTTCCGCCATCTTTTTTTCCTTGTCCCGAAAAACCGGATCGCTGTATAACTATCTGTTCGGTTCGATTCTGACCGTGACCGACTACTACATTGTCCTGATTTTGATCACCGCTGCCATCATCGGTGCTTTGTTTCTTTTTTACGGCAAGCAAATCCTCGCGATCAGTTTTGACGAGAGCGCCGCGAAATTCC
>JAGYMP010000122.1 GCA_018400565.1 Bacilli bacterium
AACCGCCGAAGAAGACGGCTGTAAAATCGAACACATCATCAGCAAAGAGACATTCGACCGTATCCTGGCTTTCCTCGAACAAAACAAAACGTCGCGTTGACCCTCCGGTCCGCGACGCTTTTTTATGGCCATCGATCATTTCCCAATGTATGTCTTTTCGATTTTCTCGGGGGGAGCCGGCCGGAACAAATGAAAACCCTGACCATAGTCCGCCCCGCGTTCGACCATCAATGATTTTTGTTCTTCGGTCTCTATTCCCTCTGCGGTCACCTTGTATCCGAGCGCATGGACCGAATCGATCAAGATTTTGACAAAGAAACATGTTTTATCGTCTCCGACGATTTTCCCTGTAAAAAACTGATCGATTTTCAGGATGTCAATCGGGAGATCCCAGAGGTTTGTCAATGATGCATAGCCGGTGCCGAAATCGTCAATCGCGACTTGGATACCCATCTTTCGTAATTCCTTCAGTGTCCTGATGGCTTTCTCACGATGTTCCATCGCGGCGGTCTCCGTGATTTCAATTACGATCTCAGTCCCTTGAACATTATGCTTCTTCAGAGATTTACGGAACATCTCCACGATATGCCCCCTGTCAAAAGAAACCTGTGAAATGTTGATTGAAAGCGTGATGTCTTTGAAATCTTTATGATTCCACTTGTTTTTCTGCGAACAAGCGTGGTCGATGACAAACCTGTCAATGTCAATAATAAAACCGGATTCTTCGGCAAGGGGGATAAACACATCCGGAGGGATGGACCCTTTGTCGGGATGATGCCACCGCAACAATGCCTCCATCCCGCTCAGAGTGTCATCGGCGAGTTTGATCTGAGGCTGATAAACAAGCGAGAACTGTCCTTTTTTGATGCCTTCGCGCATCGCATTGCTCATCTCAACCTGTTCTTTCGTTTTTTCATAGAGTTCATCCCGATAACGGACCAAGTGATCTTTCCGTCCGGTCTTTGCGTCGTGGAGGGCTAAATCGGCTGATTGAAACAACGCTGAAAATGTATCTCCGTCTTCCGGATATATCGCATATCCCGCACTCACGGACACATATATTTTTTGCGATTCGATCATGCGGTTTTTGGTCAGTTTTCTGAATTCCTTCTCAAACAACTCTTCAAAATCATCTTGATTGTGAAGAAGAGGAATCAACAACCCGAATTCATCGCCGCCCAAACGGCCGATGATGACGTCGTCGACGCCGAATCCCTTCAAGTCATTTGCGAACGTCTTCAACAACTCGTCGCCCGTTTCATGTCCGAACATCTCATTGATGTCCTTGAAATCGTCGATGTCAATGAATACGAAAGCCAGCCTTTCATAGGAGTCCGCGGCTTCCGTGAATTGCTTTTCCATACCCTGCCGGTTTGGGAAACCGGTTAACTCATCGACATAGGCGACTTCCTTAAGACGTTCCTGCAGTTTGATCTGTTCGGTGATGTCGGTGTGTGATCCGGCGACACGGACGGCTTCGCCCCATTCGTTCCATACCGCCGCACCGCGTGCCAGCACATAACGATATCCGCCCTGTTTTTTCTTGATCCTGAAGATGCTCTCGTATTCAGGCTTTTTCTTTTCGATATAATCGCGAAAATCTTTGTACGCTTGGTCACGGTCATTCACATGAATGAGATTCAACATCTCATTGAGGTCATTCGGTATGTCCTTTTCATCGTATCCAAACTCATCCAGCCAGTTTTTCGAAAAATAATACTCGTTGTTCTTCAAATCCCAGTCCCAGATGCCGTCTTTCGAACCTTCAACAGCCAACTGATAACGTTCTTCGCTGATCAGGAGGTCTTTTCGCATTTCCTTTAATTTGCTCACGGTATCATGCGAGAGACTCAATGCGGATTTAAAACGTTTCATCTGAATGTAAATCAGCCAATAGAACACGCCGCTGGTAAGCAACACATACAGCCAGCCTTTGTAGTTTTGGATTTGATTCAATTCCTGCGCATCCTCAGCAATCGCTTTTGCCGCCATGTCCGTGATCACAATCCACAGGATGCCCAAAAACAAATAAATGAAAATGATCTTCGCGGTCGAGTAAACCGGGTCAAACGACCAATCTTTTTTATTCTTTTCGTTATTCACGGCATGATCCCTCCGATACATTCCACGTTCTTATTATAGCTTAATCATCGTTTGTTTTCCATACAGCAAGCAAAAAAAACATTGACATGCATCGATATTCCTTAACCCATTTCGTTCTGTGTCAGGGATAAAGGACCCCCAGTCTTTACCGGGGGTCCTTATTATTCACCGATGATTTTGATCAATACGCGTTTCTTCCGTTTGCCGTCGAACTCCCCGTAAAATATTTGTTCCCAGGGACCGAAATCAAGTTTGCCTTCCGTGATTGCGCATACGACTTCGCGACCCATGACCTGGCGTTTTATATGAGCGTCGGCGTTGTCCTCAAAACCATTGTGGTCATATTGATCATATGGTTTTTCCGGAGCGATTTTTTCCAGGAAACGTTCATAATCCTTATGAAGGCCGGATTCATCATCATTGATGAACACGCTTGCGGTAATGTGCATGGGGTTGACAAGCACCAAGCCTTCCCTGACGCCGCTTTCATCGATGGTCTTTTGCACCTTGGGGGTGATGTTGATGAAAGCGCGTCTTGTTTTTGTGTGAAACCATAATTCCTTCTTGAATGATTTCATGAAGATACCTCCGTTTTTATTATCATGATATCTACCACCATTATAGCATAAATCACATCGTGTCAGTTGAACGACACATGATTCCCCCCCAAATATGAAAAAGACATCCCGTCTCGGATGTCTTTTTTGCTTTAATAACTCTGAATTA
>JAGYMP010000123.1 GCA_018400565.1 Bacilli bacterium
TTTTGCCCAGATTCCCTCGCATCGGAAACTCTGTTTTAGGCATTAAAAGCGTGTCTTTGTAATTTTTCTTCTCACTCATGGTAATTTTTCCCCTTTCAAATAAAAAAACGTCCTCATAAAAGGACGATTGGTTCGCGGTACCACCTTTTTTCCGGCGATTGCCGGCACTCGATGACCCCTTAACGCTGGGTATGCGTGACATTCTAATGATTTCGAATGTCCACTCAGGAGCGATACCAAAAAGACCAACCTGCCCGTTCACACCAACCACGGATTCTCTGAAGGCTCAAAATCTTTTTGACGGATCTCCGTCTTCGTTTTATTCTACGTTATTATATCGTATCGTGTTCTTTTTTTCAAGCGCGGGGATCAAAAGATCGCATTCCTGAGCATAAACATCACGAAGCGATAGAACAACAAGCCGATGATCGGCGAGAGATCGATTCCCTTGATGACCAACCAGCCGCGAAAAATATTCAAATATGGTGCTGTCAGCCGATATAGAGCCCGAAAGAAATTCGAGTTTCGGATTGGCAGCCAACTCAAAATGATCGTAACGATCATAACATAGTAATAGATGCGCATAACTTCGTAAATGATTCGTAAAATGTTTTGGAACAGTTCCATTGTCTATCCTTTCTTCTGGTAATCAGCAATAAATTTTTTAAGTGTGGGTCCGTTAAGATCGGACTTTTGGGCCATTAAATAAATTTTATCATCAATTTTCACGATCTCCCCGTCACACGCGTAAAGAACGCCTGTCAGGAACAAAAGGACCTCGTTGGCCTCACTGATGAGACAATCCGTGAAATTTAAGACGATTGGTCGTCTGTGCATGACCATCTCGGCATAATCATAAATTTCCTTGCTGTCCTGAACACGGTAAAACTTGAGGTCGTCAAAATCAACGTCCGTCGCATCGCTCTTTTTCTTTTTCCCGAATAAACCCATTGTCATACCTCTTCCTTGAATAAGATCGATCCGATTCTGAGATGTGTCGCTCCGACATCCATGGCGATTTTATAATCATTGGACATCCCCATGGACAATTTGGTACATGAAGGGATGAGGTGATCGCGGATATCGTCGCGCAGTTGTCTCAAACGCATAAAACTATCTCTTATCGGTTTTTCATCATCGGTATAGGGCGCCATGCCCATCAGCCCGACAATGTTAATTTTATCATAATTGAGTGCTTTTTCGCAAAACGCACGCAGTTCAGATTCATCCAATCCGTATTTGGATGATTCACCGGAGATGTTGACTTCGACAAAACATGGCAAAGGGGTTTCCCGGCGTTTTTCAATCTCTTTCAGAAGTGAGGCGTGATCGAGCGAATGCAACATGTCAATCGCATTGATCATCTGTTTGACCTTCTTCGATTGGAGATGGCCGATGAAATGCCATGCCACACCGTCAAGATCATCAAGAGCTTCTTTCTTCTTCAGGAAATCGTTTACTCTGTTCTCGCCGAAATCGCGGATGCCGCCTTCATAAAGCTGTCTCATGTCATCGGGGCCGACATATTTAGTGGCCGCAACGAGTGTCCGGCCCTGTGTTTCTTCTAATAATCGTTCTGCGTTATGTTTGATAGACACAATATCACCTTCATTGCTTTTTGTTGAGCTGATAAGAGTAAATCCCCGTCAAGAACAACACATAACACGCAAGCAGGATATTAATGAATGGGTTGTCGATGACAAAGAAGATAAGTGCGATTACACCGAAAAAATTAGCGATATAAAAGATCGTGAACCAAAGGAATTTATGTTTCATCGTGGGGCACTTTCCCTTTTAGGTCGTCGATCCCCTTTTTCGTGCGGTTGGTAAACTGGAGTGGCGTCATCGACACATAACCGTTTCTCACGGCATGGATGTCCGTACCATCCACAAATTCAAACGGCAAAAACCGTCGTTTGCTCGTATAATGATGATCGCCGCTTTTTTCATAATAATGTTTAACGGGACGGAAGCCGAGTTCCGTGACCCTGATGCCTTTGACATCCGAATAATCACGGGTGGGGAAATTAACGTTCAACATATATTGCTCGGATAAAAGGTCGTGTTCGAGAATGTAATCAAAAATGGATTCAAAATGATCGCGGACAATGTCAAAATGATTGAAATCCGTTGAAAAAGCCACTGCTTTTTTTTTGTGTTTCAAGGCTTCCATCGCAGCCCCGACCGTTCCCGAATAGACAGTGTCGGCCCCAAGGTTGTGTCCGTTGTTCACACCGGAGACAATAAGGTCGAAATCCTTGTTGAGACCGTGAAGCGCAAATGCAACCGCATCAGCCGGTGTGCCTTCAACGCTGATGATCTCTTCTTCGTGTTCAAAGACATGCGCCTGATTCCAAAAGATACGGGAAACACTGGCACCGCTTTTATGGTCGTTGGGAGCAACCAGGGTCACATCGCCATACGCTTTAAGTTTTTCATACAATATACGGATGCCCTCGGCATCATATCCGTCGTCATTCGTCAGCAAGATTTCCATTTACGGCAAAACAATCCTTTCCTCCAAGTCGGGATTCGGTTTATATAAAACCATCATGTTCCCAATGGTCTGAACGACAAAAATCCCATCGTTTCGTAATGACTTGGCCAATTCTTTCTTGTCAAGGGGGGCATTGTTTAACAAGGATATTTTCATCAATTCATGTTTTTTCAAATATTTGTGAAGTTGGGTTTTCAGGTTCTCGGACAAACCTTCTTTGCCGATTTGAAAGACAGGCCGCAAATTAACGGCCATCGCACGTAAATAACGTTTTTGTTTTCCTGTGAGCATATCAATAATCCCTTTCTGATAGATAGTTAAACATATATGGGCAGAAGCACGATAAGTGCCACTCCATAATAAATGGTCAGAGACAAAACATCCGAAATGGTTGTGATAAAGGGTCCTGAGGCAACCGTTGGATCAAAGCCGAGTTTATCAAGTGCGTATGGAATCAATGCACCTAGGAAAGTCGCGGCAATCAATGCGATGAAAATCGATAACCCACCCACCCCGGCTGTATACCATGCTAATGTCGTGAGATGGCCGTCTATTAAGCGGAACTGCACCAAAATCATGCCGACAAGCAAAACTCCGATAAGGAGACCTTGCAAGAAACCGGTGCGAAACTCTCTGAGAAGATGTTGTTTCATCGCTTTTTTCTTAAGAGGATTACCTCCGGTGAGATAGCGGATCATGATGGCCAGACTTTGTGTTCCGGCATTCCCGGCCATGCCGAGCAATAACGGCAAATAAACAGCAAGTCTTGATGCGAGAAGTCTCGATCCGTCATTTTGGCTGAGCGGTGTTTCAAAGATAGATAACAAAAGGGACGTCAAAAGACCCAGCACAAGCAAAATCAAAAGCCACGGCAGACGTCCTCTGACCTGATCCATGATTGTCATGTTATGCAGATCGATGTCGCTTTTTGATAAAGCAGCCAAAGCTGTGTAGTCGTCTTCTTTTTCCTCGGCGATAATGTCCATCGCGTCGTCATATGTCAAAATGCCGAGCATCATGCCGTCTTTATCAACGACAGCCATCGCGGATTCCCCATATTCAGCAAGACGCAAGGCTGCGTGCTCCTTGTTATCATCGGGGGTGGTTTGCAATGGGTTCATGTCCATTATATCATAAATTCTTTCTTTCGCCCTAGCGACGATGAGATTTTTTAGAGGTATAACACCCGTGAGTCGATGATCGTCAATCACAAAAAGATTCGCGGTGTAGTCTTTGAAGTAAGCATGTTCAATGATTGTTTTCATGGCTTCTTTTACCGTCATGTTTGCATCCAGAGTAATAAAACTATCAGTCATCACGGAACCGAGTTGATTATCTTTGTAATCCCATAATTGCTTGATTTTTTGTCGTTTGGGACGCGACATGGCTGATAACATCGTGTCGACATAGGATTGATCGTCAAGCGATTGCAGCAAATCAACGATGTCATCATTATCCAAACGGCCAATAACGCGTTGCGCCAATTTATCCGGAATTGTTTTTAGAAGCAATCTCGCATCTTCCTTCGAAAAGAAAGCGAACACATCTGAGGCCGTCGGCATATCAATTTGCTTAAACCATTCAATGCGTTCATCTTCATCCACGATCGATAATGCTGCCGCTATATCTGCCGGATGATATTCATCCAAAAAGGAATCGACGGCACCTTCTTCGTATGGCTGGGATTCAAAAAAACGCACAATCTCATCAACGAAATTATCCTGTGTCGTGTTTTTTTGCTCGAAAGCCATGTCCAATCACCCCACTCTCATATCAAATGATGTAAAAACAAAGTTGCAAAGCTGAAATAAATGAGCAACGAAAAAATATCATTGACGGTTGTCATAAACGGTCCAGAAGCCACGGCGGGATCAATTTTCAACAGATCGATTCCCAAAGGAATCACTGTGCCTGCGGTCGTTGATATTATCAATGCAGACGTGATGGACAACGAAATCGTCAACGCAAGCGGCCAAGCCTGTTGGAGAGTCGAACCGCCGGAAAACTGGAAGAATATAACGATGACTGACATGACAGCTCCAATGATAATCCCGTTCAGGAAACCGACGAATAATTCCTTCAGAAGGTGAATCCATTTGTCTTTCGTCGTTTTAAAACGATTAAGCGCAAACAATTTGATCACAGTACCGAGACTCTGCGTGCCTGAGTTGCCTGCCATTCCTAAAACAAGAGGCATAAATACGGCAAGCACCGGTATTAACTTTAACGTCGTCTCAAATCCTGCGATGATGGAACCGGTTATTAGATTTATGAATAACAAAATCACCAACCACGGGATTCTTTTTTTTAGATTTGAACGGACCGTCTCGCGGTCGATGGGTTCTTGAACATCAGCAAGACCGGCTAAATAGGAATAATCGATGTCCGACTCGGAACTGATGGCATCCATGACATCATCATAAGCAATGATGCCGACCAGACGGTGGTCATCATCAACCACGGGTAAAAGCATGAAGTCATATTTCCGCATGACCTCGATCACTTCTTCGACGCGATCAATCGGCCGGAGCGATACCACGTTGTCTGTCATGATTTCATGGATTTTTCTTTTGGGTTCATTGCCCGCGCCGATCAATTCCTTAAGGGACACCACACCAGTCAAACGATTTTGTTCGATCACATAAACATTGTCGATGAATTCGATGTCGGGAGCGACATCGACAACATGTTTGATTGCTTCTTTCACCATATCATTCGGATCGATCGTCACAAAAACGTCATTCATGATAGATCCTGCGACATCATCTGAAAAATCGATCATTTGTTTGATTTCATTGCGTTTTTGTTGATAAACCATTGACAGAAATCGGATGCGTTCATCCCGCTCATCAAAAGCTTCGAGAATATCGACAAGATCATCGGTTTGCATGGCATTCAAGACTTCGGATGTTACCGTGATGTTCATGGTCACAAGAAGTGCAGCAACGTCCTCGGGATTCATTTCGGAGAACACATCCGCCAATGCATTGGGAGGGTAAATGCGGAGAAATTCCTCTTGTAAAACAGGATCAAGTCGTACCAATGCTTCAGCTAGTTCATAATCATGGAAACCATCCAGGACTTGTTTTTTCAGTTCGTCCGATGAGGTTTGATTTAGAACATCCCCGATCCGGTCAAATGGTTGTTGTCGGTCATTGCTATCGAAAATCATGTGCAATCCTCCTTTGCTTCAATCTTTGGCACAAAAAAACGGGAGGAAAACATCTCCCGTCATTTTTTGAAACGTCCTTTCAGCCAAGAAGGGATCTGCAGATCATCATCGTTTTCCTCTTCTTCATCGTCTTGTTCTTCTTGCTGTTTCTTTTTAGCGTTTCTTTTTTTGCTTCGTTTGGATTGTTTTTTGTTTTTGTCCATGAATTCCGAAAAATCATCTTCTTTTTCTTCATCTTTTTCATTTTCGGCTGAGGACTCTATTTCGGATGATGTATCTTTAAAAATCGGATCTTCACTGAAACCCGTCGCAATCACGGTCACGATGATCTCATTGTCCAAGTCCGAATTGATGGCGGATCCATAAATGATGTTGATGTCCGTCGAAGATGCACGTTGGATTTCATCGATTGTTTCATGGATTTCATACAATGACGCATCAAACCCCGAAGTAATGTTGACGATGGCATCGGTTGCCCCGTCAATCGATGTTTCCATCAAAGGACTGCGTACAGCTTCCCTCGCCGCTTCAATCGCACGGTTTTCGCCTTCGGCAATGCCAATGCCCATGAGAGCGGTACCTTTGTCCTTCATGACTGTTTTAACATCGGCGAAGTCTACATTGACGACGCCGGGAACAGCGATGATTTCAGTGATGCCCTGCACGCCTTGTCGCAACACTTTGTCAGCTTCTCTGAAGGCATCAAGGTAGGGCGTGTTTTTATCGACGATATAAAGCAATTTATCATTTGGTATCACAATCAATGTGTCGACATAAGGTTTGAGCTCTTCAAGGCCCTGAATGGCAATAGCTGCCCTCCTGCGACCTTCAAAGCCAAACGGCTTTGTGACGATGCCGATGGTGAGACAACCCATTTCACGGGCGATTCTGGCGATGACAGGTGCAGCGCCGGTACCGGTGCCGCCCCCCATGCCGGCCGTGATGAAAACCATATCGGATTCAGCCAATAAATCACGTATTTCATCTTCTGACTCAAGCGCCGCTTGTCTTCCAAGCGAGGGATCGGCCCCCGCGCCCAGTCCTCGGGTCAACATTTTGCCGATTTGCAGACGGATATCCGCTTTTGATAGTTTCAATACCTGGGCATCCGTATTAATCGCAACAAAATCAACGCCTTGAACATCATTGTCAATCATGCGGTTGACAGCACTGCCGCCGCCGCCGCCGACACCGATGACTTTTATATTCGGTTTTTGATTAAATTTATCGTTTGTGTCAAACATCGGTTTCCCCCCCGGGTCACTCTCTTGCCTATATCTTATCATATCTCTGTCAATAAATAAATAAAATCCTGTGAAAATAACCCCTTTTCATTTTAGTCCATAAATGCTTGTTCATGATAGTATCGATCGGTAAATTCGTTGACAAAATCCATAAATCTGTCTTCACGGATTGATTTTCGGATGTCTGCCATGAGCTTTTTCAGAAAATAAAGATTATGCAGGGAAACAAGACGCTGACCAAACATTTCCCGTCCTTTAAGCAGATGACGGATATAACTCCGTGTGTAGGTCTTGCAAACACGGCAATCACAGGCTTCATCTAGCGGACGCATGTCTTCTTCATAAACTTTGTTTTTGATTGGCATCCGTCCTGCCGATGTCATCGCACTTCCGTGTCTTGCGATACGTGTCGG
>JAGYMP010000124.1 GCA_018400565.1 Bacilli bacterium
ATCGTGTCGACCAATTTGCTTGCGCCGTAGAGCAAAATGAAATTGATCAAAAATGACGTCAAAAGATGGATGAAAAAATTATTCGAATACTTGGAGGCAAGGTTGATTTTGACAATCCGCCGTTTTGGTTTTTTCGGCGGTTTGTTTTTTTTGTTTTTCGCTTCCTTTTGTTTCTTTCTGACCTCGTCAATCAACTTCTCAAGCTCTTCGATTTCTTTCTTGATGTTTTTCTTCTCATCATTTCCGTTTTGATTGTTTTTGTCTTGGTCACTCATTTAATCACCATCACTCGTATTTCCATTGTCTATCATATCATATCTGTCTTTAAATTGCGAGACTAGGAGGGTTTCATCCACGGGATGAAACCACTTTTTTAAGGTATTGGCCGGTGTAACTGCTTTTGGTCTCACTTACTTCTTCAGGTGTTCCCGTTGCGACGATTTCTCCGCCGGCATCGCCGCCTTCCGGACCCAAATCGATGATGTGGTCGGCGACTTTGATGATATCCAGATTATGTTCAATCACAACCACGGTCGCCCCCTTGTCGACGATGTTTTGCAACACATTGACCAAATTGATGATGTCGTGGGAATGCAAGCCGGTCGTCGGCTCATCCAATATATAAAGCGATGAGTCCGTGATGTGTTTGTGGAGTTCGCTCGCGAGTTTGACACGTTGTGCTTCACCGCCCGATAAGGTCGGGGAAGGTTGCCCCAATTTGATATAGCCGAGGCCGACATCATGGATCGTCTGGAGACGACGTTTGATTTTTGGGATGTTCTTGAAAAAACCAAGCGCCTGATCAACGGTCATCTGAAGCACATCCGCGATATTTTTCCCTTTGTATTTGACCTGCAGAGTTTCTTCATTGTAGCGTTTTCCGTGACAGACCTCACATTCGACATAAAGGTCGGGCATGAAATGCATTTCGATTTTCTTGACGCCGTCACCTCTGCAGTGTTCGCAGCGGCCGCCCTTCACGTTGAAGGAAAAACGTCCTTTTTTATACCCGCGCAGTTTCGCTTCGTTCGTGCTCGCGAACAACTTGCGGATCTCATCGAACACACCCGTGTATGTGGCGGGGTTGCTTCTCGGTGTCCTGCCGATGGCGGATTGATCGATATCAACCACGCGGTCGAAAGCCTCATGATTCTCAATTGTATCATGGGGACCCGGATGTTCGATGCGCTTCGTCGACAATTTGGCGATGCCTTTGTACAATGTATCGTTGACCAGGGAGGATTTCCCCGACCCTGAAACACCGGTCACCACCGTCAAAAGACCGACCGGAAACGCGATGTCAAGATGCTTTAAGTTGTTGTGGCGGGCGTTCTTGATCGTCACATACCCTCGCTCGTGTTTTCTGCGTTCATCGGGCATGGGAATCTTAAGGTCACCGCGAAGATATTTTCCTGTGATGGACTTCTTGTCTTTCTTCAATGCCTCGGGCGTCCCCGCGAACACAAGCTTCCCGCCGCGTTCACCCGCGCCGGGTCCGATGTCAACGACAAAATCGCTCGATTCAATCATTTCCATGTCATGTTCAACGACAATCATCGTGTTGCCGAGATCGCGCATCCCTTTCAGGGTTTCGATCAATCGGCGGTTGTCACGCTGATGAAGCCCGATTGAGGGCTCATCAAGCACATAAAGGATGCCGGTGAGACGTGAACCGATCTGGGTCGCGAGCCGGATGCGCTGTGCCTCGCCGCCCGAAAGCGTCATCGACGCTCTCGATAAAGTCAGATAATCCAAGCCCACGTTGTATAAAAAGGAAAGGCGTTCCTTGATCTCTTTCAAAATCGGACCGGCGATGTCTTCCTTCTCCGGCTTCAGCGTCAGATCATTTAAAAACTCAAGCAGATGTTTGATGCTTTTTGCGGTGAATTCATCGATGTTGATGCCGCCGAGATACACGCTCAATGCTTTTTCATCCAGCCGTTTGCCGTGGCAGACCTCACACTCGATGTCCCGCATCATTCCTTCGATCCATTTGCGGATGAACCGGGAGGAGGTTTCAACATACCGTCTTTCAAGACTGGTGACGATGCCTTCATAGGGTTTTTTTGCGTACCGCATGCGATTCGAACTCTTTGAACGGAAAGAAAAATCAATCTCCTCCTCCGAACCGTAAAGAATGAAATCGCGGTCTTTTTTCGGTAAGTCCTCAAACGGTTCGTCGATGGGGATGTTTTTGGCCTGGCATGCCTGGATCACTTCCTGAAGATAAACGCTTTCCGTGTTGGCATACTTGTCAAACACACCTTCTTTGATTGATTTCTGCGGATCCGGGATCAACAAATCGAGATCGATCTTGCGTGTG
This sequence comes from Bacilli bacterium, assembly GCA_018400565.1. Classification (GTDB taxonomy): domain Bacteria; phylum Bacillota_I; class Bacilli_A; order Izemoplasmatales; family Hujiaoplasmataceae; genus M55B122. The sequence goes on from JAGYMP010000124.1 coordinate 2,324, forward strand.
AAACCGAGCCCCGAACATGCTTCACATGCCCCCTGGGGTGCGTTGAAAGAAAACAGGCGCGGTTCAAGTTCACCGACCGTGAATCCGCAGATCGGACAGGAGAATTGTTCGCTGAACAACGTTTCTTCTCCGTCAATCGACACTTTGACGAGACCTTCGGCTAGATTGGCCGCGGTCTCAAGCGAATCGAACAACCTTGAACGGATGCCTTCTTTGATTTTGATGCGGTCGATGATCACATCAATGTCATAGCGGACGTTTTTATCAAGCTCGAACGTCTCATCGAGATCGTGTTGCTCACCATTGATGTGGATGCGGGTATACCCCGATCTGCGCAACTCATCGATCTCATTTTCATGGCGGCCTTTTTTCGCCCGTACGACCGGTGCCATGATCTCAACTTTCGCGCCGTCGTGTTTGATGACGCGATCCGTCATCTCCTGAATGGACTGTGACGTGATCTCGATATGATGGTGCGGGCAATAAGGTGTGCCGGCCCGTGCATATAAAAGCCGCACATAATCGTAAATCTCCGTCACCGTACCCACGGTGGAACGCGGGTTATGCGATGTTGTTTTCTGATCGACCGAAATCGCGGGAGAAAGGCCTTCGATCGAATCGACGTCCGGTTTCTCCATATTCCCTAAAAACTGTCTCGCATAAGCGGACAAAGACTCAACATATCGTCTGCGTCCTTCTTCGTAAATCGTGTCAAACGCCAAAGAAGTCTTTCCCGAACCGGAAAGACCTGTCATCACAATCAATTTATTTTTCGGCAGCGTGAGATCCATGGACCGGAGATTGTTCTCCCGCGCGCCTTTAATCACTATATTATCGTACAATGAAATCACCTACATAGATTATAACACAATCGTCTTTTGAATAAAAAAGAAAGAACCGCGAAATTACGATTCTTCCTTGATCATGGTTTTGAACGCTTCTTCATCCTTGATGGGGATGTCGAGTGACTTCGCTTTGTCGAGTTTCGATCCGGGATTTTCGCCGACAATGAGAAAGTCTGTGTTCTTTGACACCGACGATGTCACATTGCCGCCCTGTTGCTCAACCAACGCTTTTGCTTCTTTGCGGGTGTACGACGGGAGCGATCCGGTGATCACGACCGTCTTTCCTTCAAAAGCCCCTGACTTTTGAATATGCGTTTTTTGTTTCATGTTGAGACCGAGTTCCTTCAATTCATCAATCATCGCCACATGGCCATCATCGTTAAAATATGCGATGATGCTGTCGGCGATTTTCTCGCCGATTGTGTCGATCGACGTCAGCTCCTCTTTGTCTGCGTCCATCAAATTATCGATCGTTTTGAACTCATTTGCAAGAATTTTGGCGACTTTACTGCCTACATGGCGGATGCCGAGCCCAAAGATGAGTTTATCGAGTTCGCGGTCTTTGCTGTCTTCGATGGCAGACAATAAATTTTCAATGCTTTTTGCACCAAAACCTTCTTTTTCCACCAGCTTGGACACATGGTCCCCCAAACGGAAAATATCGGGAATGCGTTTGAGGACGCCGTCATTGTAAAACTCCGTGATGATGCGTTCGCCGAGTCCGTCGATGTTATAGGCATCACGTGAGACGAAATGGATCAACCCTTCGATCTTCCGTGACTCACAGTCCGGATTCGGACAGTAATAATCGGCTTCACCTTCCTTGCGGACCAACCCGGTGCCGCAAGACGGACACTCATCAATCATCTCAAATGGTTGTGCATCATCCGGCCGTTTTTCCGGCAATGTTTTGATGACTTCCGGGATAACGTCCCCCGCTTTGCGGATCACGACATAATCGCCGACATGGATGTCTTTCTTTTTGCAGTAATCCTCATTGTGAAGTGTCGCACGACTGACCGTGGTGCCCGCAACGGTGATCGGCTCCAACTCGGCCACCGGTTTGACGACCCCCGTTCTGCCAATCTGGAAGCGGATGTCTTTTAAGATCGTAACGACTTCCTCGGCGGGAAATTTATAGGCAGTCGCCCATTTGGGATATTTTGCCGTATATCCGATCTTCTCATAAAGATCGAAGGTATTGACTTTGATGACAACACCGTCAATCTCATAAGGAAGGTCGGGGCGCTTGGTGGTCGCTTCCCTGACAAATTCAATCACCTCATCCACATTTCCACACAGACGGATGTCTTCGTTGACAGGAAAGCCCCATTCTTTGACCTTTTCCAAAGACTCATAATGGGTGTCCACCATATCCCTGTCCATCAAAAAATAGATAAAAATATCAAGGTTTCGTTTTCGGACGACTTCGGGATCGAGTTGTCTCACACTACCTGCGGCGGCATTGCGCGGATTTTTGAATGCTTCCTCGCCCTTCTCAAGGCGTTGTTCGTTCAATTTCCTGAACGACGCTTTGCTCATGAATATTTCGCCGCGCACCTCAAGATGTTCCTTGTAAGGAATCGATAAAGGCAAGGTATAGATGCCTTTGACATTTGCGGTGATGTCCTCACCGGTTTCGCCGTCGCCGCGTGTCGCCGCACGGCTGAGATATCCGTCTTCATATACCAACGACACGGAAAGGCCGTCAATTTTGTATTCGGTCACAAATTTGGGATTGTATCCCATTTTTTTGATCTTTCCAGCAAAATCACGGATCTCTTCCTCGCTGAACACATTGCCGAGCGAGAGCATCGGCGTGTCATGATCGACTTTTTCGAATTTGTCGAGCGGTTTTCCGCCCACGCGCTGAGTCGGTGAGTCAGGTGTGACGAGCTCGGGATGTTTTTCTTCGAGATCGATCAATTCCTGCATCAGCTTGTCGTATTCGTAATCGCTGATTTCAGGATTATCCTCCACATAATAAGCATGGTTGTGGCGACGTATTTTTCCCCTTAACTCCTGGATGCGTTTTTTATCATCGCTCATGATTTCACCTTCTCAATGCTGGGATGGTCCTTCAACAATGTCTTGATGCCGGTTTCTTTATCAAAAGCAACGGTGACCTTACGGCCGGATAAATCGACCACGACACCTTCACCAAATGTTGTGTGTTTCACTTTGTCCCCCAATTTAAGATCCTTTTCAGAACGTTCATAACCAATGTGGGGCTGTTTTCTTTTCTTGCGTTTCCGACGGGATTTTCTTAAATTGAATGTTTTTGATTTTCGCTCTTTCGCAAGACCGTGTCGTTCCAAATGTTCATCATCGATCTCACCCAAAAACTGTGAGTCCTTGTTGTGCATATACCTGCCGTACATGAAACGACTGCGTGCATTCGTTAGAATAACCCGGTCTTTGGCTCTTGTCAAAGCGACGTAGAACAACCGCCGTTCTTCTTCGACATCCGCCTTTTCGAACAAACTCTGGCTTGATGGAAAAAGTGTTTGTTCGAGGCAGGTCACAAACACGATTTTGAATTCCAGTCCTTTGGCCGAATGCATCGTCATCAGACTGATATAATCTTCGTCATCCGTCAGTTCCTGGGTCGCCTCGCGCAAAGCCAGATCATTCAGAATATCCGACAACTTCTCATGGTTGGAAACCTCCGCGGCATAATCACGTAACCGCTCAAGCAACACAGTCTTGAATTCCTGGAGGTTCTCCCTGCGTCTTTCGGCCTGGATTTTCTGCTCTTCGGTATGGTTATCGTTTTCCAACATCGCCATGTATCCGCTTTTGTCCAAAATCTCATCATATGTTTCGAGTAGGTTTTGTTCTTCGAGACGGCTCTGGATCCCGGTCATGGCACTCTTCAGTTCATTGAGGCGTTTCGCCGCTCGTTTACTGAGGAAATCCATGTCGGGTTCGATGACATCCATCATTTTGACATTGCGTTTGTTCGCTTCATCACGGATTTTTGCGAAGGACACTTCGCCGACACCGCGTTTGGGTTCGTTGTGGATGCGTGTGAAGGCATAATCATCCCCAGTGTTTAATAACAAACGCATATAAGCGATGATATCTTTGATCTCTTTGCGTTTATAAAAGGAAAGGTTGCCGATCACTTTATAAGGAATATGATACTTGATGAACAAATCCTCGAATTTACGGCTCATCGCATTGTTGCGGTATAATATGACCATTTCCCCGTAGGGGATGCCCTGACGGGAAAATTGCTTGATTTTGTTGTAAACGTAATAGACTTCTTCCTCGTCATTTTCGCCTTTGAAATGGATGAGTTTCTCGCCCTCACCAAGTTCGGAATACAGTTCTTTTTCAATCCGTTTCTTATTATGGGAGATGACATCATTCGCGGCACGCAAAATTCTCGTCTTCGAGCGATAGTTCTGATTTAAGACGATCTTCTTGTGTTCCGGGAATTCTTTCATGAATTTTTTGATGTTGTCAATGTTCGATCCCCTGAACGCATAGATGCTTTGATCCTCATCGCCGACGATGAAGAGGTTTCTGTGTTTGCCCGCAAGGAGACTCACGATGTCATATTGTAAGTTGTTCGTGTCCTGAAATTCATCAACAAGGATATATTGGAAACGGTTGCGGTATGTCTTTAGGACCTCGGGGTGCTCTTTCAAAAGTTTTAGGGGTAGAACCAGCAAATCCTTAAAATCAACCAAATTGTTGCTTTTGAGATAATCGCAATACGCAGGATAGATCTGGTGTAAAACCCCCCGCACCGGTTCGGGATAAACACGAAAAAGCGTTTCATCCTCTTTGAGGTAAGCGATTTTATCGGCGATTTCTTTCGGTGTGAAACGTTTTGTGTCATAGTTATGTTCTTTGAGCAGGTTTTTGGTGATGATCTCGGTGTCCCGGCTGTCTAGGATCTGAAAATTTTGTTTATACCCGAGTCGACCGATTTCATTTCTCAATATCCGCGCACCCATGGCATGGAAGGTCAGAATCCAAAGGCCCCGCAACGAGCCGCTCTCACCAATCAGTTGATGCACACGTTCGCGCATCTCATTGGCTGCTTTGTTCGTGAACGTGATGGCCAAGATATGATCCGGAGCGATCCCGGTTTCCTCGATCAAATACGCAACACGGTTTGTCAACACACGGGTTTTCCCGGAACCGGCCCCCGCAACAGCCATAATCGGCCCGTCGACGATGTTGACGGCCTTTCGTTGTTCGTCATTAAGTTGTTCAAATCGTGGATTTGCCATTGCCATCACCTTCTTATATTATATCATACATGATTGTTTCATAAACATGACCGGGCGCGCCCGGTCATGTTTTCATTCGTCCGATGTGTCTTTGAGCGCCTTGAGCCAATAAAGACTCATAAGCAATGCGATGCCGGAGAGCAGACCGAAGATGATTATGAAAACAATCATCTGCCATTGGTTCCATAACGTCTGAACCACGTAACTCCCGTTGATAAGCATGATCAGATAACGGAGAAACCCGAACAATCCGAATGCAAAGAGCAACCCGTAGGCGATCACGTTAAACCAAAGTTTTTTCATTTTTTACGTCGCCGTCCCCTCAGATCGACGGTTTTGTTGAAGACAAGATGCTCCGGTGACGATGTTTTGTCGACAACGTAGTAACCCAGACGCATGAACTGAAAGCGATCACCGGGTTTTGCATCTTTGACCGACGGTTCGACAAAACCTTCCTGAACAATCATCGAGTCGGGATTGAGGCGTTCTTTGAACGAAAGATCCTCATCTTCATCATCTTCTATCAACAACGGTCCGACCATGTTGAATTTCGCCGAAAGACCCGTCGATTTCTCAACGAAATGAAGGTTGCCGTTCGGCTTTCTTCCTTTGAATCCGGATCCGGATTTCGTTTTTTCGTCATACGTGCAATGCAATTCCTTGATGGAATCGTCTTCGTTATAGATGATGTCGTTGCATGTGATGAAATACGCATGCATCAGCCGCACTTCCTCGCCCAATGAAAGACGACGCCATTTGCGGTTGGGTTTTTCCGGAAGGAAGTCCTGCCGTTCGATGTATACCTCACGGCCGAAGGGAAGTTCACGCTCCCCGAAATCATCCCGGTTGGGATGATAAGACACCGTTTGCGACTCGATTTTATCTTCGGGATAATTCGTGATGATAACCTTGAGTGGATCGACCACCGCATGGATCCTTTTTGTCTTCGGCTGCAAATCGTTTCTCACGGCCGTATCCAACATATCGATGGACACCGTCGAGTTTTGTCTTGACAACCCGGCGCTGATGATGAATTCTTTGATGGCTTCCGGTGTGACGCCCCTGCGTCTCAATCCCGCAAGCGTCGGCATCCTCGGATCGTCGTATCCATCAACGAGGTCCTCTTCAACCAATTCACGCAAATAACGTTTTGACATGATCGTGTTCGGGATGTTCAACCGGCCGAACTCGTATTGGTGGGGCGTGTGGGGCGGTTCACATTTTTCGATGAACCAATCATAAAGGACACGGTGATCCTCATATTCAAGCGAACAAAGCGAATGCGTGATGCCCTCAATCGCATCCTGAATCGGATGGGCAAAGTCATACATCGGATAGATGCACCACTTGTCTTTTGTGTTGTGGTGTGTGGTATGGATGATTCTGTAAATGACGGGATCGCGCATGTTCATGTTCGGATGCGCCATGTTGATTTTCGCACGGAGTGTTTTCTCTCCGTCAGCGTACTTTCCATCTTTCATCTCTTCGAAAAGACGAAGGTTTTCCTCAACGGAGCGATTCCGCCACGGTGATTCTTTGCCCGGTTCTTTCAATGTCCCCCTGTACTGACTGACTTCCTCGGGGGAAAGATCGCAGACGAACGCCAAGCCTTCTTTGATGAGTTTGACGGCGTATGCATAGGTCTGATCGAAATAATCCGAACCAAACAAAACCGTGTCGGGTTCATAGCCGAGCCAACGGATATCGTGCTTGATCGCTTCAACGAACGTGGTGTCTTCCTTCAAGGGGTTTGTGTCATCAAACCGCAGATTCGTCTTTCCTCCGAAAGCTTTCGCCAATTCAAAGTTCATCACAATCGCACGTGCATGCCCGATGTGAAGATAAGCGTTTGGTTCAGGCGGAAACCGCGTGATAATCTCATCGACCTTTCCGCTGGCGAGATCGTCTTCCATAATCGTTTTCACAAAATTGGATTCAATGTTCATCATCATAGTCCTTCCTTGGCGAGATCCAGACGGGAATGCCCGTTCAGATCATAATGATCCGTGTGCTTCAATGTTTGATGTTTAAAATATCCTGCGGCTGCGATCATCGCAGCATTGTCCGTACAAAATCTCAACGACGGAAAATATACCGGAATGTCCGTCACGTTTGCTTTCATTTTTTTTCTCAGACCGCTGTTGGCGGCGACGCCGCCGGCAACGATCAAACCTTTGACACTGTATGCATCAATGGCTTTTTTCGTTTTTTCCACAAGCACATCGGTGACAGCTTCCTGAAATGAACGGCAAAACGCGTTGACATTGATCGTTTCGCCGCGCTGCAACATGTTGTGGTGGAGGTTGATCACATGGGATTTCAAACCGGAAAAACTGAAATCATAATCATCGGTGTCAATCATCGGCCGGGGAAATTCATATAATTCCTCGCCTTCACGTGACCGTTTGTCGACCTCCGGCCCCCCGGGGTAAGACAGCCCGAGGACCCTGGCGATTTTGTCATATGCTTCGCCGACCGCATCATCCTGTGTCTCACCGATCTTTTCAAACCGGTAATGCTCGCGCATCAGCACAAGTTCCGTGTGTCCGCCTGAAACAATCAATGCAAGCAACGGAAATTCAAGATCATGTTCGATGTTATTGGCGTAAATATGCCCGGCGATGTGGTGGACACCCACAAGCGGGATATCATAATTGAGACTCACGATCTTTGCGGCATTGATACCGATCAAAAGAGAGCCGATCAATCCCGGTCCTTCGGTGACCGCAATCAAATCGATGTCTTCAAATGACACACCGCCTTCTTTAAGCGCGGTGTCAAACACCATCGTCACGCCTTTCACGTGTTCACGTGAGGCAATCTCGGGAACGACTCCGCCATATGCTTTATGGATGTCAATTTGTGAAAGCACGGTGTTGGCGAGCACGTCTTTGCCGTCTCTTAAAATCGAGACAGCGGTCTCATCACAACTTGATTCAACGCCCATGACAAGCATGATCGCCACTTCCTTTCTTTATCGTTGTTTCAGTTTGCATGTTTTTTCCTCAGGTTGCGTTCGGCTTCGGTGATCTGCATATAATTCGGGGCAAGTGCGTGGATGTCATCTACCTTTGTTAATAAGCCCTCAGAATTGAAAAGTTTCTCGGGATTGGGTTTTTGCGTCATGACTTTATCATACATGAAGGTGATCCGTGAGAAAAACGCATCGATGTTTTCGATTCGGTCTTCTTTGATGACGGACAGTGTGTCACCGGATTGTTTGTACAATGCCATATAGGCATTGCCCCGTCGCGCATCAATGAACGGCACGATATACTCGGCCTTGGAAGCCGTGGCCATGAGGGCAAGTGTCGATACCCTGTATACATCCACATCATTCATGTATCCGATCATCTTTGCGATGGACACACCGATGCGCACACCGGTGTAACTGCCGGGTCCGATGCCGATGATGACTTGGTTTATATCCGTTAATGCACATTTGTTTTTATCCAAAATAACTTTGATTTTTGGAACCACCTTGACGGAATGGTCGTTTTTCCCGGGTTCATGAACATCATCTTTGACGATTCCGTCCTCAAGGTATGCGAGATACAAATAATCCGTCGCCGTATCAATGACCAAGGTTTTCGATGATTTCCTCATATTGTCCACTCCCCTCGATCGTCACGCGCCGTTTTGTGCCGCCTTCCAATTGAATGTCAAGCGTGAGCATATCCTCAGGCAGCATGGTTTCGATAAACGGATACCATTCGATGACGGCCACGCCATCACCGAAAATGAAGTCATCAAGCTCATAATCATAACCGATGTCTTCCAACCTGTAAGCATCAATGTGATAAAGCGGCAATGGATTTTCATAAACCTGGATGATGTTAAACGTCGGTGAATGGATTGTGTCGGCAATCCCCATGTGGCGACCGAGAAACTTTGTGAATGTCGTTTTTCCGCTGCCAAGGTCACCGGATAATCCAATCACTTGTCCCGGACGCAAAAACAAGGCAATGTGGTTTGCCAAAGCATCCATCTCATCCAAGTTATTTATAATGATTGTTTTTTTCATCGATGTTCACCTGACCATTCATAAAAATTATATCATAAAATCACCGCAAATAAGGAAAAAACACCGATATTCCATAAAAGCGCGTATGAATGTTGAAGCGACATACAAAAACATCCAATATATGATATAATGAAAAAGAAATCAACATCCCATTTATACAAAACCTTTTTGTGGTGATCCTATGTTTTTATTGATGCATAATCCACTTTCAAGCAATGAAAAATCAAAACGGACGACCCACCGGTATGTCCGGTTTTTCCGCAGACATAAGATTCCTTTCAAACTGCGTTCCGTTCTTAAAATCCACAATCTTCAGCGTTATCTCGATAAAAACAAAGACATCGAGCATATCCTTTTTCTTGGCGGGGATGGTTCAATCAACCACCTCATCAACAACATCGAGTTGAAAACGATCGAACCTGATATTTGCCTAGGCAAAAGCGGATCGGGCAATGATTTTCTCAGGAGCTTAAAAAAATCAGGGGAAGGCGATATCACCATCGGCGAGGCCTCAACCGACCAGGGTCCGACCAAGTTCATCAACGGATGCGGCCTTGGATTTGATGCCATGGTTTCCAACTATGTCGAAAAAGACAAAAACAAAGGTAAAATGTCATATTTCATCAATGTCTTCCGTTCCGTGCGTGATTATGAACCCACGGACATGGAGGTCACCGTAAACGGAACGACCCATCATTTTGAGGATACCTATTTCGCCGCCGTGCAAAACGGCGAATATTTCGGAGGCGGCATGCATGTGACCCCGGATGCAAATATTGAATCCGACGATTTCATCGTCTGCGTCGCGCACAACCTGAACAAATTATTGATCAATATGCTGTTTCTGACGATTTACCCGGGATTGCACACAAAGCTTAAAAAATACATCACGATTTTGAAAGGCAAAACCATCCATATCAAAAGTCCGCGTCCCCTTCATTTCCAGGCGGACGGCGAAGTCATCGAAAACGTCTCGGAGATGACCGTCACAAAAAAAGAAAGCCTCCGCTTCAAGGCTTTCGATAAAAAACACATCAAATCATTATACAAAAACGGATGAATCTCATCCGTTTTTTTTAACCTTCAGTTTATGAGACCTTCGGTTTGCCGAGCAATGCGAACATCTTTGATTTATATGCTTCGACGCCCGGTTGGTTGAAGGGATTGACCCCAAGCACATACCCGCTGATCGCACATGCGAGTTCAAAGAAATAAACAAGCGATCCGAATGACCGTGCATTGATGTTTTCCACATCAATGACGATGAGTGGCACACCGGCGTCTTTATGAGCTTGCATGGTGCCTTTATAGGCTTTATCATTCACATAATCGACTGTTTTCCCAGTCAGATAATTCAGTTTATCCAAATTATCTTCCGTCTTTTCAATCATGAGGTCGGCATTGGGTTTTTCCACATGAAGAATCGTCTCAAAAAAGATTTGCGATCCCTGTTGGATAAACTGGCCCAGCGAATGGAGGTCGGTCGAGAAAGAGGCCCCGGACACAAACAAGCCTTGGTTTTCTTTGCCTTCAGATTCGGCAAAGAGTTGTTTCCACCATTCGGTGAATGCGTTGAGTTTTTGTTCGTAGTTGATAAACAATTCGACTTTTTTTCCTTTGTCATAAAGCAAATTACGCACAGCCGCGTAAGCTTCCGCGGCATTCCAGGATTCATCATCATAACGATAGACATCCATCGCTGTTTTGGCGCCGGCGATGACGTCATCGATGTCGATGCCGGATGCGGCCATCGGCAACAATCCCACGGGTGTGAGCACACTGTAACGTCCGCCGATGTCATCGGGGACGACAAAGGTCTCAAAACCGTGTTTATCGGCCAATTCCCTTAATGCACCTTCGTCTTTGTCAGTGGTTGCGATGATTCGTTCTTTGATTTCGTTTTCTGTGTATTTGTCCTCCATGAGTTTCCGGAGGGCACGGAAGGCGATGGCGGGCTCCGTGGTCGTCCCGGATTTGGAGATGACATTGACCGCAAAATCACGGTCTTTCAAAACTTGGGTCAGCTGAACAAGATATTCTGAGGACAGTTGATGCCCTGCGAAGATGACCTCAAAATCTTCATCATTCTTAAAGTAGGGACTTAACATATCAACCGCGGCCTTGGCTCCGAGATATGATCCGCCGATGCCGACGACGACCAAGGTATCCGCGATCTCATGGATGTGGTCTGCCGTTTTTTTGATGCGTGACAAAAGCGTATCATTCATCGTTTCAGGCAAATCATGCCATCCCAAAAATTCATGCCCGGGACCGGTTTTCTCGAAAATCGACCGGTGAGCATCCTTCACCTTTGTTTTCATTGCTTCAAAGGCTTTTTTGTCAAAATGGTTTTCAGCATGTTTGATGTCAATACCGATGAGTTCGTGCATGATTCATTCCTCCATCTTATGAATATGGTGATATTTTTTAATGAGTCCCAAAAGAAAAACGGCAAATCAATTGCCGTCGTTGCGATACTTCTTGACCCACTCGGGTAACATGGTCTCAAAGGGTTTAAACCCGCTTTTGAGTTCCACATCTTCGCTCTTTTTCTTCTTCGTCTTGTTGACGGCCTTATAACTAAGGCTGACTTTACTGTCGTCTTTGACTTCCAAAACCTTCGCTTTGATTTCATCGCCGACTTTCATATGATCTTCAATATTTTTGACATATCCTTCACTGATTTCAGAGATATGGATCAGTCCGTCATATTGATCGTCAATCTTGACAAATGCGCCGTATGGTTTGATTCCTGTGATTTTTCCTTCGACTACGTCTCCGGCTTTCATAATACTTAACACCTCACTACAAATTGCTGTTGATATTATAACACAAAAAATATGATTTTGCACATCAAAAGGGCCTTCCGGACTGGATACCGGCTATAAAAATCACCCTCATTCGGAATAATTGTGGGCGAGGGAACTTGCCGCAGCCGCGGCTATCGCACCAATGATATCATCCATGAAAGTATGGCATTTGTTTTCCTCTTTGCCGATTTTGTCCAGTTCTCCGATGATCCCCGGTTTGAGTTTGTCCACATAACCGAAATTCGTCAATCCG
>JAGYMP010000125.1 GCA_018400565.1 Bacilli bacterium
TGCCCAAAACGGTGGGGATGTCTTTTTCTTTCAATGTCGTTCCCGGCGGCAACCCGACGCCGTTGTTCATGTTCGATGAAGGATTAAGCACAACCACGGCATCCCGTTTTTTGAGGATACCGAGTTCCTCATCATCCAAATATAAGCCGTGTACGATCAAACTACCCGGTTGGATGAGACCGTGATCATCAAGCCGTTTAACAGCCCGCATGCCTGATTTATCCATTGCGTCTCTCTGATCCGTCTCACTTTCGGCCACATGGATGTGAATGGGGTTGCCGTCAAAGACGGACGCAACTTTTTGCAGTGTCTCATCCGATAAGGTCAATGATGCATGCAATCCGAAATATGCTTGCGAATATGTGTCATTGAATGACTTAATCCCGTGAAGGTTCTCATCAATGCAATCACCGACATTGAAACGGTCGCTTGTTTCAAAACAAAATGCACCGCGAAGTCCGACCGTGTCCACAATCCCTTTTTTGAGCATGTCAAGGGAACCGCCGATGTTCTTGCTGGCATGGTGATCAAACATCGTCGTCACACCATGAAGCGCATGTTCGGCCGCTGAAACGACGGCGCTGTGATAAATCACATCACGTGTGAGATGTGCATCGATCTTCCACCACATCTGTTTTAAAATATCCAAAAAGTCGTCCGGGTCGAAAGGAAGTGAGAGTCCCCGCGCAAATGTTGAATAAACATGGGTATGCATCGTGATCAGCGATGGAATGAGCAAGTCCCCGTTCACATCGACGATCGTCTCCCCGCTTGCCGTAAAATCCTCCATCGGGCCAACGGATTGAATGGTTTTATCGAATGTGACATACCCGTTCTCAATATAATTCTCATAATCATAGATGCGTGCGTTGATCAATGATTTCATGATGACCCCCCAGATAACGTCCGGTTCGTTCGTGAAAACTGTCATGATGGACGACATGGCGCCCACCGATGAAGGTATCCGTGATTGTACCGTCAACAACCGTGCCGTCATACACATTGTAATCCGTGGCACCGTGATTGGTCGACAATCGTTGTTCTTCCTCCTCGAAAAAGAAGAAATCCGCATCGTATCCGGCGCTGATTTTTCCCTTTCGTCCTTCAAGGCCATGCAGACGTGCGAGATGTTCGGTCATTTTGGGAACGACGTCTGTGCCATAAAGGCGATGCATGAGCAAAAATGACTGTTCGATGCCACCGATGCCGAGAGGGATGTCCTTCAACAATGCATGGTGTTTGTCTTCTTTTAGAAAACTGCAATGATCCGTCCCGATGGTGTGAACATCGGGAAACAGACGTCTCAGTTTTTGTTTTTCCGCTTCGGAACGCACAGGCGGTGCCATGGTGTACAAATAACCGTCCGGACGATGGAAACATTCGTTTGTCAGATGAAAGTAATGGGGGCAGCTTTCGATGAAAAAACGATTGTTGAGAAGGTGGCCATGATGTTTTTTCAATGCTTCTAAGGTATCCCCGCTGCTGAGATGCACCATGTACAGATAACCGCCTTCTTCTTCGACGAATTGAGCCAATTTGAGGGCTTCTGTCGTTTCGGCACCGGTCGGTCGCATTGTGCCGAGTTCTGAAAAATGGACATTGGGATCGTTTTTGATCATTGCATCATTTTCAATATGGGCTTCAAGCAAAAAACCGTATTTCTCGGACAAACGCAGTAATTCCCTGATGTCTTCGTCATATGTCCGTCGGTTTGAATCGGAGTATGTCGTGAACAATTTAAGCGAATGCAGCCCCAAACCAATCATCGTCTTCACAAAGGAATCCAAATCACACTTCGGATTCTTGATTGTCGCATGAAAAAGGTAATCGACCGGTGATGGTTTTGCTTCCGCCAAACGTCTTTGATAAACGGTTTTGAGGTCGTCGATGTTATCAACCGGATCCAAAAAATCAATGATTGTGGTCACACCACCGAAAGCGGCCGCCTTCCCGCCATGGAAAAAATCGTCGCGGGATGTGTGTTTTCCGAGATTGAGCGAGAAATGGACATGCGGATCAATCAGCCCCGGAAAGATTTTTTTGCCTTGCGCGTCGACTCTTGTTCCGGCATTGCACCCGCGGTTGTCGACAGCCACAATTTTCCCTTGGTCGACATGAATATTCTGATGATGGAATTCACCGTCACCATAAATCAAGCCATTCTCAATCAACAGATCCATAGCGTTCACCTCTTTTTTCCACGTGATGGGATGTGATGTGATATTGTTTGATGATTTCAGGCATCAGGCTGTCGCGTACCGACAAAACCAAATCAAGGTTTGAATCAAGCATCGCACCGAGGGATTTCGAAAAACCCTCCCCGCGGGCTTCCAAAATACCGATTTCATCAAAATAAATCGGTTCGACATGTTTTGAAACCATGTTCCCGATGGAGGTTTCAACCCATGTTTTTCCTTTTTCCAGCATGCGGTAAGGGCCAATGGAATCCGTCACGGCGTCATCTTCTGAGAGAGCATCGTTCCGGATCATCAATAATCGCTTTTCCCCCGTCGACAAACGCATCATTTCATAATGCCTGACGCGATTCCCTTCCATGGTTTTCAATGCGACGAAGCCGTCGCCTTTTCGCCGTTTTTTATAAAGGTTTATCATCGATGTTGTTTTTCCGGAATTAATCGGACCAGTAACGAAGTGAATCATGGATACTCTCCCGCATATGTCTCGGTTCTTTTTTTCCGTGATGCAGCATTAAAATTTCGGCGCTGATGGAAACAGCGATCTCCTCAGGTGAAATCCCGCCGATATCAAGCCCGACCGGGGAATAAAAGAAATCAAGGTTTATGTTTTCACCGAAAGACTCGTAGGTCTTTTTCAGATAATCGGCCAATTTTTGCTCGGAACACAACATGCCGAGATAAGCCGGTTTGATTTTTTCCTTGAGTATTTTGTTGACGACATGATAATCATGCTTATGACTGGGGGTGGAGACAACGACATAATCACCGTCATCTATCCCGTGTTCCCCGATAAAGTCGACGAAGCCCATATGGTGTTTTTCATCCGCTTTCCGGAACGAATCGATGACTTCCGGTCTCGGATCGACCACGATGACGTGAAAATTCATTGTGTCAAGCACGTTCACGAGCGCTTGTGCCACATGTCCTGCGCCGAATATGACGATGCTTTCCATCGGGCCGACATATTCATAAAACAATGTGACGATCCCGCCGCATGCCATCGGCATCTGTTTGGCTTCCGGTACGATTTCCCCTTCAGTGAGCGCATATTTTTCAAGGAGATTATCTTTCTTTTTCAGCAATTGCTTGCATTTATCGCGGGCATAATGTTCAATGGCCCCGCCGCCGACTGTCCCAAAAGCCTGACCGTCGATGGTGACAAGCATCTTCTTTCCGACCGCAACGGGTCCCTCGCCTTCTTTTTGCACGGCTGTGACCACGATCATCGGCTTGTTTTTGTGTTTGAAATCAAGCAGTTTTTCATAGAATCCGTTCATCGAAGAACCTCCTAAAAAAACAAGGCACACAGCAGGTGTGCCTTATTCCCGGTTAAAGTAAAATCGTCAAGACAACAGCCAATGCCACTGTCAGCAACGAATACGAAAAGCGCAGGCGGATGTGCACGGGATGGATTTTTTTCATGCCGCCCACGGCCAAGCCCAATCCGATGGCGAGTGCGGCCGACAGAATGCCTTCGAGCACGACGAAACTCACCATTGCGCCAAAGGATTGCAATTGTGCGGCCAAAAAGTCAGTCGCCGCATATTGAATCCCCATATATCCCAGATAAAGCAAACGCCACGTGACGCTTGCGATCGGAAGCGCATAAAAGAGGGATTTTTTCTTTGAAGATACGAACAAACCGACAAATGCCGTGACCATAAGTGATTCAAACACAATCGAAATCATCGGGTTGATTGTTTTAAAGACACTGTATTGCGGCATGAGAAGATTCACGCCTTTAATGGCGGCGGCGACAATACCCGTCATCAACATCGCATCGAGGCGATTGGTTTTTTTGTGAACATAATAAAGGATCACACCCGCAAAGGGGAACATGATGGATCCGGCGATCAGTGCGGGCAGGAAATGAAGAACATAGCCGACTGTCGCTTCGGCTATCCCCCAAAGTGCCCCGAACAACAACACAGTGCTCCAAAACCTTAAACCTTTGACTTTATTCATGATGATTCGCTCCTTCTTTGTGTTTTAATGCTTTGATTATCTTTTCCGGTGTTACCGGCAAAGAGTCAATTCTTACCTTTGTTGCATTATATACCGCATTTGCGACTGCGGCCGGAGGTGTGTCAATGCCGATCTCTCCGACGGATTTTGCACCGAAAGGTCCGGATGATTCATAACTGTCCGCAAATTCGGTCGTCAAATCATCGATATCCATCCGTGTGGGAATTTTGTAATTCAATAAATCCGAGGATATCAACTTGCCGCTTTTCGTGTATTTGACATCTTCGAACATTGCCATTCCGAGACCTTGGACAATCGCCCCTTCGATCTGGCCCTGGGCGAGTTTCGGATTGATGGTCACACCGCAATCAACGACACTCACATAGTTGTTGATTTCCATCTCACCGGTTTTAACATCAAGATTCATGTCGACATATCCGGCCATGAAAGGAGGCGGTGATTTTGGACCGACATAACTCGAGGTCTCACTGAGTTGTTTTTGGTCTTCGTTGTATGTCAGGCGGTTGGACATCTCAGCAAGCGTCATCGTTTCATCGCCGTTGACCGTTGAGATTTCTTCGCCGGAAAACAATATGTCATCTTCTGATACATCAAAAATCTTTGCCGCTTCCGTGATGATTGTCCGCTTCATTTTACCGGCGGCCTTATAAACGGCATTTCCGGAAACATATGTGGTGCTCGATGCATAAGCGCCGACATCAAAGGGAGTGACATCGGTGTCGGATGAGTAGATAATGACCTTTTCAAGCGGGACACCGAGTTCTTCCGCCGCAATCTGTGATAACACGGTATCGCTTCCCTGGCCGATTTCCGTGGCGCCGACCAACAGATTATAAAATCCGTCATCATTGAGCTTGATT
>JAGYMP010000126.1 GCA_018400565.1 Bacilli bacterium
GAATTATGGTTGGAAATCATGCTGATGAAAGGCATCAACGATGATGATGAAACACTGGAGAAATACAGACAATTATTGAAACCAATCCAATATGACCGGCTTTATCTAAACACGCCGATACGGCCTCCGGCCGTAGAAGATGTGGAAATGTCCGATGATGAGACAATGAAACGGGCAGAGAAAATCCTTTCCGGAACAAGCATCAACACGATCGGCCGTGAGACGTTCGCAAGTGCCGAACAAGATGACCTTGATGCACTGTTGGATATCTTCAAACGCCATCCGATGAACGAATATGAAATCAAAGCATTTTTGAAGGCGCGACACCATGACGGTAATGGAATATTCAGGGATTTAAAAGAACATCCCATGGTCCGTGTGTCAACTTACAAAGGGATGGACGTATACAGCCACAAGAGGAGGTGAGAAAATGGACTCAAGGTATAAAGAATCGGATATGGATATCAATGCTGAAGCAATTGTGTGTGATAGTGCAATCGTGATCGGTGATGTTCGTATCGGAAGGCAATCAAGCATTTGGTATCATGCCGTTGTCCGGGGAGACATGGCCCCCGTAACCATCGGTAAAAACACGAACATACAAGACGGCGCCATCGTCCATACAAGCGTGGATCATCCGACGACCGTCGGAGATAACGTCACCATCGGTCATGGTGCCATCATTCATGCGTGCACCATTGAAGAAGAGGCGCTAATCGGCATGGGTGCCATTATTTTGGACGGCGCCCGAGTCGAACGCGGTGCCATGGTGGCCGCAGGAGCTTTGGTCCCGCCGGGAAAAGTGGTGCCGGCATACAATCTCGCTGTGGGAAGTCCGATGAAAGTCGTACGAAAATTAAACAAGGACGAAATCACCGCAAACCGGGACAATGCAAATCATTATGTTGAATTAGCCGAGAATCAAACGGATTAAAAAAAGGAAGGTCGGCCGATCTTCCTTTTTTGTTCACTCGTTTTTGAATGCAACGGATTTGTTTTTACCATTCTTTTTCGCCAAATAGAGAGCTTGATCAGCGTTGTTCCGAAGCCTTTCAAAAGGCATGATCGTACCCTCGGTTGTCGCAATGCCAAGACTTACCGTATATCGGACAATCGTGTTTGTGTGTGTTTGATTTTTTTTGCTCTCGATTGTTTTGCGAATTTTCTCAGCTATTTTCCAAGCTTCCTCCTGCGGTGTGTTTGGGATGAAAAGACCGAATTCCTCCCCTCCCAACCGACCGATTGTGGCAGATTTCCCCGTGATTTCCTTCAAAACATCTGCCAGATTTTTGAGGATTTCGTCCCCAAAACCATGGCCATATGTGTCATTGATCGTTTTGAAATCATCGATATCAGTCAAAATCATCGCCATTTGCTTGTCGGCCATGTTGGTTCTTTCATACATGTTCTCGAATGTGACACGGTTGGTAAGGTTTGTCAGTCGGTCATGTGTCGCCAAGTATTGCAATTCATTTTGATAGGATACCTCCTTGGTCACGTCGGAAAGGATGTAAACAAATCCGGTGTGTGTTCTTTTGCTTTGTCTGACGGGTATGCGATGAATGGAAAGATGCGTTTTTTCACTATCGGGAATGGAGATATCAAAGACTGATTCATTATCTGAGATATCAATCTTAAAATCACGAATGATATTTGAAAACATGTGATCGATGTTTTTGCCGATAATAACAGGGTCGTGCTTGAAATATGTTTTGACCCATTTTTTCGCTGTCGGATTAATGTCGGTGATCATTTTATTTTTGTCGGTGATGATGATCCCCTTATCGATAAGGGAGAAGATGATATCACGTCCCACAAGGCTCACGGAAAGGAAATCATAACGGAACAATCCATAAAACATCAGAAGCGCACCAGGGATATAAAGCACAGAGATAGAAAGGTATATGCCATAATCATTGAGTATGGCCATCTTCAAAAAAGCTGCGATAAAGACCAATGCAAAACTCCATATGATGATTGATGTTTGTTTTTTAAAACGGGAATCCGTTTTTCGCCGGAAATCAAACAGAATCACAATTGCAATAAATGTGAGCATGAAATTAAAAGTGACGAGTGTGAGACCGAGTGCTGTGGATTCGACGATCAGTGTCAGGCCGTATGTTTCGTGATCGATATATTGGATGGATGAACGCATCAAATGATGCCAACCGTCCGTGAAAATCAACAAAACGGAGATGATTTGCACAACAAGGACAGCATAGGCATATGGCATTCCTTTTTCGTTTTTTGTATACCGAATGGCAAAACACAAAGAAATGAAAGGCGTCCCGAAAACGCCGATCTGTTGCAAATTGCGCCACCATAACAACCCATGCTCGGTTGAGACGATTTCTTCCATGAATGATGTGAATGACCAAAACAAAGCAAAAACCATCAAAAGGAAGAAGCAAATCGCTCCGTGCCTTCGATGATTCCTGATCGCATGGAAACCCATCAAAAAAATGATTAACATTGAAGAAACCAACAAGAAACCTTGTGCAAATGTCATAAAGCTCTCACCCTTAATCATATTATAAAAAATCAAAGGCAATCTGTGAACATGTTTCAATAATTTCTTGAATCTTTTTTGATTCCAAAGCAATTATCTCACGAATTCTTCACATTCGGATTGTATAATGACTTTACCATCATAAATGCTTCGGTATTTTTTTATCTCCCCCTTATTTTTTGATATCGCAGGCATTGATGGAAATAATTAAGCCGCTTCCTTTTAGAAGCGGTTTTTTTTTGGAAAACATTGGACAACTTGCTCATAATTTGATAGAATATCTTTGTTCGGGAAGTAGCTTAGCTTGGTAGAGCGCTTGGCTGGGGG
>JAGYMP010000127.1 GCA_018400565.1 Bacilli bacterium
TCCAGATGTCTGTAATAATGATCGTAATCCGATTGTTCAAGATATTCATTATCGCAATATGCTCCTCCGTGCATGCCGCCCATGAACCCCCGGGAATGATACATCGAATATGTATCGTCCTGATAAGGGGATACGGAACCTGATGCATCAGCGAAAACGCGCATTGAAATAAATCCAATCACAAAAACCCCGGTGATGATCGCAAGTACCAATAAACCTTTCTTCATTCTTCTTCGCCTCCGATCGTCTCTTTGATTTCTTTATATTCCTCAATGGAAATCTCACCTTTGGCAAGTCTTTGTTTGAGAATGGACAATTCATGTCGGTGTTCCTTCGTTTTCGTTTGGTTTTCTTCAATCAATAATTTGTAAACCAAGTAAATGACTGCGCCCCAGAACAAAGCCATGCCTAACATGCCGATCGGAAACATCATTCCTGTGAACATATGGGGATAATATGGCATCTGCCATTCGACGAATATCGGTAACACGAAACGTGCCGCGATAACGAGCAATACGAAAATGGCTCCTATCCAGATAAGTATACGATATTGTTTTTTCATCTCTTCTTCACCTCTGCTTGTATTATAAGATAAACTTATGAATGAATTATGAATCACATTCAAACCTTCATATTTCATTAAAAAAGACGCCTGAAACCTTCGATAAAGGGTTTAAGCGTCTTTGTTTCTGTTTATCTGGATTCAAATAAGGGGAACATCCGATTGAAAGTACGGACTGAGGGGAAAATCGCGCAGTTCATAATCTTCAAGATCATCAGGAAACTCTGGCATTTCGACGCCAACGTCAATGATGAATATCATATCAAGATACTCATCGCTGTTCTTTGCGGTCATATTGACATCAAAGGCGTATTGTACCATCCGGTCGTCTTCAATCACCAATGCGATGGTCGCATCGATGACATCGTATTCGGCCAGTTCATCACTCAGGTCATCGTCAAATGCCTGAATCTCAGCTTCACTCATCGGTTCCCCCTGTTGTTCGGCCAGGGCCGCAACAACATCCGTCGCGTGTTCCAAAAGCAAATCTTTCGTGATCTCAACCATCAACGTATAGCCGCCGCTTGATTCATAAACCTTGATCCCGGGGTACTCTTCCATGAGAATTTCAAATGTATCCGGGTCAACCCAGTTCTCCTGGGGTGTGTCATACCCGGAAAAATCGAACATGTCATCCAGGGCATCCAGCGACAGGTTTTCATAAATCTCATCCCACATCGATTGGGTGATGCCCAGATTGTATTTGAACTGCCCGTTTTCGATGCCTTCCACGGGAGCATCTGAATCATCTGAAAGTTCCATATTGGTGTAAAGGAACTGGTTGTAAAAATAGACGTTGATTTTTCCGGTCACATCGGTCGTTGCATCATCACGGGCATCCTCTAAAACAACAGGCTCCTGATGCATGTCAATATCATTTTCGGCGTGCAGACGCACTTCGGTGATGTCCTCATCCAACAACAGATAAATCGTCGACGTCAGATCGATGTCTGTCATCGATTCATACGATGTATCCCACGTCGAATACATCTCTTCGATAAAGTGCCCTTCAAGGTCAAGTGACAGCCTCATCGCATCCTGATTGATATCGGCTGTTTGCACATCACTGAGCATCGCGGCCATTTCATCACCCGACATCTCAACCAATTTACGTTCCCTGACCTCGGGGAATTCACCGACTTCCGCGCCGCCGCAACCAATCATTGCAAGCAGACTAAACATCAACACTGTCACAGCAATTATTTTTTTCATAAATATCCTCCTATCAATCCATGGTGTTTGCGTTCGCATTGAACGCACTACTAAAAGTAAACTTCATTTCATCTTATAAATAGTGTATCATATATCATCTAAAATAGCATGTTTGACACAACCGGGATTATATGACAATCATCTGATCACACCGTTGCCGGCAAAAACAATATCCGACAATTCATATGAACCACCGTTGTTTTAAATCATATCTTCTTTATTTTGTTAACTTCGATAACCGGACCATCTGCTTCGTTGACTCATTCATGCATGACAGGTAATGCATAACATGAAGGAGTTGTCATTCGGTGTGTTTGTCACTTTTGACAAATGCCTTGTGAACATACGATTTGATCCGTTTCATGAATTTGGTTTGATCGTAACTGAGAATGGCCACTTTGTAAATCGGCGCGACGAGATAAAGCGCCAAAGCCAAAAAACCAATCATCACAATTAAAGCAATCACAGCCTCAATCACACTCATTGCCCCTGAGGCATAAGCAACAGGCGCAAGGATCGGGGTAAAGATAGGAACAAACGCCATAATTTTCACAAACTGATCCGCTCCTGCCATTGGCGCGAACAAACCAATATAGAATCCTGATAAAAGCATCAACATAAGCGGTGCTTGAATCTGTTGGTAATCTTCCTGTGTTGTCGCCATGGATGCAAACAAGGCAGCAATGATTAAATAAAACAACGTGCCAACCACCATGAAAAGTAAAGCAAAGGTCAATACGACCGGCCAATCGGGAATCAACTCCGCCACATACTTAAGCAAGTGCACTTCTCCACTTCCGGGCAAAGGTGTTTGCGATGCATTCCCAATCAATATGCCAATACCCCCAAAAGCCAATACCAAAAGGCCCTGTAAAATCACAAAAATAATGCTTGCGGTGATTTTAGATAAAAAGTGGATTTTGGCAGGCACACTCGAAATAATTGTTTCAATCGCTTTTGTCGATTTTTCTTCAATGATATCGGTACCCACAAACTGCGTCCCCATGATGATCAATATGAAAAGTGGCAAAACAATGATATTCATCATGGACGAAGAAGCCATTTCCTCATCGGGATCCTCATAATCAGGCGCATAGAAGGTGTTGAAAGCCGGTCGTTGATAATCGTCGATTTGATATTCGACCAACAACAATTCGATTTGATCCATGATCTGAGAATTGTAACTCGGTTCCTTTGAATACACATCAATTACAGGATTGTTCAAATTACCCGTAAGAACAATTGCAACATCTTTATCTTCATTGTTCCAAAACGGATCTTCGGAAAATGATGCATCTTCCTCGGTCAACATATAAAACACCTGATCGCCATAAGGTTGATTAAGCATGGTATCCAAATCATCTGTAAAATTGGTGATATCCGTCTCATTGTAAACCACAACATTTAAATCACTCATGGCTTCATCGCCGGTAGAAAACCAACTGATAATTGTCGGAAGGTTAATAATTGCGATCAAAATCACACCAATGACGATATTCGCAATTAAGAATGCCTTTCTAAGAATGCGTTTTTTAAGTCCGTATCCCACTAAAAACTTAAACTTCTTCATGACTGACACCAACCTTTGCGATGAATATCTCACTGAGCGATGCTTCTTCGACTTCATACCTGCGAATACTCTTCACTGTCTTCACATAATCAAACACACGTTGATTCACACGCTCGTCTTTGACTTTGACGATTAACCCATTGTTGTTTTCGATTACCTCTTCAACGCCTTCAATTGTTTTGATATGTTCAGAATCAACATCCCCGTCGATGTGGATGTTTTGTTTCTTAAAATCTTTTTTGACTTTATCAAGTCGCCCGCTGATGACCGGTTTTCCTTTTTCCAGCACGACAATTTCCTCGCAAAACGATTCCACTTTGTCCAGTTGATGCGATGAAAACACGATCATGCTACCCTTGTCTTGAAATTCACGGATAACCTCGACGAACAATTCCATGTTAATCGGATCGAGGCCGTTGAATGGTTCATCAAGCACCAAAAGCTTCGGATCGTTGATGATCGCGGAAATGAACTGGATTTTTTGTTGGTTCCCTTTCGACAATTCCTTGATCTTTTTGTCTTTGTAATGGGGGATGTCAAACCGGTCGAGCCAATGGTCAAGACGTCGCAAAATAAGATCTTTGTCCATATCCTTTAATCTACCGAAATAAAGCATCAATTCCTTGACGGTCAACTTTGTGAGCAGACTGCGTTCCTCAATCATATACCCAATTTCATTGACATGATGATAGCCCACTTTTTCGCCTTGGTAAAACACATCCCCTTCAGTGGGCTGTAAAAGACCCATAATCATCCTGAATGTTGTGGTCTTACCGGCCCCGTTCGTGCCAAGCAGACCAAAAATATCCCCAGGTTTGATTGTGAAACTCAAATTATCGACGGCGACCAAGTCTCCATACATCATTTTTGCGTTTTTAACTTCCAACATAGTATCACTGCCTTTATTCATTTTAGATAAATGGTTTTGCCACCCAACCTTCGGCAAATCACTCGATATCATTTTAACATATCAAGAGACTGTTGCAACAAAAAATCCGTCGTTACAGATGGTCAAATAAAAGATTCATATCTCCCGATTTGCCAACATTCGGTAGATATGAATCTCATTCAAGTTAAAAAATGCCTGTGAACGATTTTTTTCGCCGACTATGCACCACATGATGATAGCGACATGAACAAGAGTGCCACATAGAACAAAAGCCAGCTGATGAATCCAAGCGGAATCGAAGCCACCGTTTTTCTGATTGAGGTGGATTGTCTGAAATCCGATCCTTTCCAAACATAAACCACGGCCCGCAAAAACAAATAGACGACGAACACAAGCAACACATACAAAAACCATTCAAAACCGGCCAAAAACCATCCGGGTAACGTTACCATCCCTTTGAGGATGAAATAGCCGCCGATCACAAAAAACACTGAAACAAACAACAAGATCGTGTTGATTTTGATAATAAGCCTCTCATGGTTGTTGAAGCGAACTTTCTTGTCCTTGTTATCCATGAACCATCCCTCCCGATTCCATCTATATGATACCCCAAACATGTCATTTATGACAGGCTTTTTCAATATTTTTGTTATAAAATGCTCATGCATGCCGTCTTAAACAAATGGATATATCGTTGCTTTATATTTCGTTTGGAGATTTTATCAAATCAATGGGTCGTTATCAATATGATCAAATATTCGAGAAAACGTATCGTCATAATCATAATCGAAATCGACGGTCACATAATCTATATCAAGTTTTTTAAGCAATGTAAGTTCTTTTCCTTGACGGTCTTTAAAAAAATCAATTGCACCTTCTTTTTCAATATAGCCATTCTTCTTGGCATACGGCATCGCTTCAATGTAATCCACAACAAGACCAATCCAATCACCCGGTCCGGGGGAATCTTTGCCCACCCGCTGTTCGGCCACACGGCCAATCGTACCTGCGACGTCCCGTTGCCGGACATAGATCACGAACGGTTGCATCGGTTTAATAGGTTTAGTGAGTGTCTGATAATAATCCAATATGTGTTCATCATCCATATCATATTTCAAGATCAACTCATTCATATGGTTTTGTAAAAAGATGCATTCAAAAATGTTAAGCGTTTCATCATCCATATGTTTGTCCGCAAACTTCTGCCATAAGGATTGGTGCACCGATTTAAAAACCGATAACTCTTCTTCACGATAAATCTCTTTTTGTTCCATTTCTTCATAAAATGGCAGATCCTTTTTCTTTACTTTGATTTTCGTGTATGCCACACGCATCCATTTTCCAAACCTATCTGTGTGATTTTCGATGTCGTCAGCATATGCGGAATACCTCTTAAGCAACATGTCATATTCCCTTTGCGTCAACAAAGCGATCCAGGCCAGATCCATTGGATGGAGATCGCCTTCGGTCGCAAGATTGGTTTTCTTCCCTTTTTGTCTGAAATAATCTGCCAGTCGCTTTGCGAATGTCGTCTTCCCGCTTCCCGGCAATCCTTCAATCAGTAATAGTCTTCGCATCGTTATTCTCCTGTTCATGGATGATAAAGTGAATATATATATTATCACACAGGGACAAAAAGATTTCAATCCTTACCCGACCACATTTTCTTTACCAACCCTTCTTAACGAATTCTTCCCGTATGTGTGATCCCATAAAAAAAACCCCCGTGAAAATCCACGGGGGTTAGTATTGATAAAAAGATTAAGGTGTGATTGAGCTCTCAGCGTTCGCTTTGCTGTCAAA
>JAGYMP010000128.1 GCA_018400565.1 Bacilli bacterium
CAAATTGGATGCGATGTTTTGTCCCCGGTAATCCTCATCGACATACAAGACATTGACAAATAAATAGTCGTACTGGAAATTTCCGTAGACACCGCCGATGAATCGATCCCCGTCAAGCACAACATATTGTATATCAACGACTTCAGAAGAAAAATTCAACGATTCTCTTATTTTCCTGTTTTCTTTTTTCATCACCTTGTCATAGGAATGGATCGGCTCATCCGATGATTTTTTCTTATAATCCCCATCCGTTTCATAAACATCAAAATCGGTGTTCAAAAGAAAAACATTTTCACCGCCCTCGGGCATGTCTTTCAATTTGCCTTTCTCGATGAAGCCGATGGATTTGAAATCTTCCACCCGTTTTGGCAACACGGAATTGAAACGGATGCCTTCGACCTTATCTTTGTAGTATGCCCTCAGATCGTTCATCAACGCTTTCAAAACATCGATGTTGGGATAATAAATATTTTTTATGTGGCACCAATCCGAAGCCATCTTTGTATAACATGCCCCCAACAATGTATTGCCCTCAAATATATAAAAATGGCGGTAATCCTTCTCTCTGTAACCGGCCTGGGACCTGTTGTATGATTTCAATCCTTCGATGATCGCTTTGTTGTATTTGAAATCCTTGTCATGAATATATTTTATGTCATGCATGTCATCACCTTTTTTCTTTGCTTCTTCCAATCTGATGTTATAAGCGCTTTCTATGGTATTCGTCCGCGCAGGCCTCTCTGCTCGTTCACCGATTAGCTGATTGTTTGAAACGAAGCGCACGATCCATCTATTTCTTCTTTTTGTACAATTCCCTGTCAGCTTCTTCGATCAAACTCTCCAAATCACTGAATGAATCATCCATCAGTGCCGTTCCGTATGAAAAATCAACGTTGTATTTCTTTAAAAAATCATCGTCGTATATTGTTTTCTTCAATTGTTCCATGAATCCGGATATGTCTTTTTTTGTCTTCCCCTTCATGAGCAAGATAAACTCATCACCGCCATACCGCGCAAAAAGACACGGCTCACATACAAGCGTCTGGGTGACTTCGGCAAACCGTTTCAAAATGCGGTCGCCCGTCACATGGCCGTAATGATCGTTGATATGCTTAAAACCG
>JAGYMP010000129.1 GCA_018400565.1 Bacilli bacterium
AAAACAAATCGTTTGTGGCAAATGATCGTTCATTCGTTCAACAAAATCATCGAGGAGATACAAATCATCATTGATCAAGAGTGAGTCGTCGGACAGATGGGACATTCCCTGATAATAGACCATTTCATTCCGAAAGTCAAGCCATTGTCTGTGATGGCATGCAGCATCTTTAATGATAAATTGCACATTTTTACGGCCGTGCCATTCATTCACCGACAAGTGCACGATGAGATCGATGGTGTCTCCGGAATCCAAAAGCCAATAATAACGCATGCGGTTGAAATCAAGTGCCTCGAATTGACGCCCACTCTTTTTGATGCTTAGTTTTGTGTGTTTGTTCGAAAGTGACCGTTTGTTTGTAACACGTATGCCTTTAAGCATAAACAACCCGGCATGAAAAGCGCCTCCTGATACTTTCTCTGCGGTGTCAAGAGAAAGATTATCGGGATCGATCATCATGTCAATATTCAAAAGCGGCTCTTCTTCACGCACATATGCCCGGTTGATTCTTTGTCTTAATTCAGGGATGTCTCCGGAATGGATCTGCATGCCGCAAGCTTGCTTATGACCGCCAAACCTCAATAGAAGATCCTTTTGTTCTTCCAACATCGACAACACGTTTTCGTCACCGAAAGACCGCATTGAGCCTTTGCCGATATCGTCATCGTCCAGTGCGATGACCAACGTGCTTTTTTGAAATTCCTCAACTAGTTTTTGGGCACAGATCCCAATCACGCCTTCATGAAAAAGAGGCGAAGCGACAACGATGACATCATCTTCTTTGTTTGCGAGATCCCTCGCAATGTCTGTTGCTTCATCCGTCACGATTTTGCGTTCTTGATGCAGGGATTCGATGATTTCAATCTGTTTTTGCACGACAGTCAAATCATCGGACAAAAACAGACGAACGGCTTCTTCGGCTTTTCCCATCCGGCCGGCTGAATTGATGCGCGGGGCCAACAGAAAGGAAAGGTCTTTGATTCCCGGTGTCTTTATGCCGGCGACGTCCAACAAAACACGTATTCCGGGATTCTGAGTTTTCTGCATGGCTTTGATTCCTTCATTGACCATGGCACGGTTTTCATCGATCAACGGCATCATATCAGCGACGGTTCCCATCATCACCAAATCAAACAACTCAGGAAATGTGTCGTCAAAAACGACCGAAACCAGTTTATATGCCACCATCACACCGGCAATATCCCTGAATGTGTCCTCATTCAAAGCAGGATGAACAACCGCAAAAGCATTCGGCAATTCTGCCTTCGGTTCATGATGGTCAGTGATGATGCAATCAATGCCCGCATGATTCAATGCATCAATCTCCTCGACGGATGTGATGCCGTTATCAACGGTGATGATGAGATCATATTTTTTTTCGATGATATCTTGGACGGCACGATCGTTTAATCCATATCCCTCTTCAAAACGATCCGGGAGATCATAATCTATGGCGTATCCATATTTTTTAAACGCACGAACCAACACGGATATGGCTGTGATTCCATCACAATCATAATCCCCGAAGACCATGATTTTTTCGTCATTGGCGATGGCGCTCAGAATACGCTCTTTCGCAAGGATAACATCATGAAGCAACCTCGGATCACGAAAATCCGCTTCCCCCATATCAAAAAGAACTTCCGGATCGTCAATCCCGTGATTGTTTAAAAGCACATCATAGATCTGATTGTCTTCAACAACTTTGTTATGTAAAAGATGCCATTTGTATATCGGTTTAATCACACAATCCCTCGTTTCATCGTTTATGGAAGCAAAAAATGACCGTCAAAATTTCAATGAAAGATCCATCGCTTTGTATGAATGTGTCAGCATTCCGACACTGATCATATCAACACCCGTCGCTGCTACTTTTGAAATTCTTCTGAGCGTCATATTTCCACTCGCTTCCAAAACCTTCTCTTCCCTGTTGAGATTAACACATGTCTTCATATCAACAAGCGACATGTTATCCAACATGATGATATCACAAGCTGTGGGCATGGCTTCTTTGAATGCCGCAATCGTCTCGACTTCCACTTCGATTTTTTTATCATTGCCGATAGCCCGACGGACACGGTTCACGGCTTCTTTGATGTTTTCTGAACTTTTTAGATGATTGTCTTTGAGCATGGCGAGTTCGGAAAGATTCATGCGGTGGTTATGACCGCCGCCGTCACGCACAGCCTTCTTCTCAAGTGCGCGCAAGAGAGGCGTCGTTTTTCGTGTGTCATAAATGGACGCCTTCGTCCCTTTGGTTTCACGGACAAACGATTGAGTTAACGTGGCAACCCCGCACATCCGTTGTAAAAAATTGAGTGCGATGCGTTCACCGCGTAAAATCGAACGGATCCTGCCATTCACGACTGCTACCGTTTCACCTTTCTTCAACGGATCTCCATCTTGTTTGTTTGTCTTTACCGTTACGCTTGGGTCAACAGTTTTAAACGTTTTTTCAAAAACAGATAATCCCGATAAGATACCGTTTTCTTTCGCAATCAATCTGGCTGTGGTCGTTTCGTCTTTGAAAAGTGGATCACTGGCCGCATCACCGGCCGGACAATCTTCTATGAGTGCCTGTTTTATGAGATCCTCTTCAGTCACGTCATTCATCCCCCAAATCAAAATAGAGTTGGTTGCGGTCATTTTCCTTGGTGTCAATCCGCATCCATTTTGCAGCGCGACCTTTGCCGAGCGGTCGAATCTTGTTTTGCTCATGAAGGCGTTTCAAGGTTCGGTTGATGGTTGAATCAGAAACCAAAGGGTGCCGCTTTCTCACATCTTCCTTGGAAAAGACTTCCGGTAATTTGTAAATGGTGTTTTCGACATAATCGGTTTTGTTGATGGCAAGGTTATTCTCATATTCATAGTCCCTTGCGGCCTCGGAAAGAGAATCATACAAATTATTGTATATGCGGATAAAAAAACGTCTTAGAGGCGTAACATCGGCCAAACCTTCCGACCATTGAAAAACGGAGGTTTTCAACAGTTGACGATATTCGTCTTTGTTGACAAGCATTTTTTCAAAAAATGATTCATAATGCGTGACAAGGTATCCGTCATCCATATTTAAAATAAAATAAATCAAAAGCGCAATCGCTTCGTGATCGGCTATTTTAAAAATCTTCATATTGAGAAAATCAAGTATGAAACAAAGATTCAAATGTCCGTTTTCAACTGTGTTTTCCTTTTTTATTGTTTCGTAAAGGTCGATCATTTTTTCAATATCTTCGCGCCGGGAACGTTTCTCCTGGCTTAACAGTCCCGCTTCACCGGAAGACACATGTTGATATGCAATGCGTTTCCCCTCCGGAAGCTTCTCATAGAACAAACGAATCAAATCCATGATTTCGGGACCGGTCAATTTAAAATCGGCATCACGGTCATGAATCATTGAGAAAATCCGAAAGATATTCTTATATCGTTGCTCACGGTTATTGTTTGCGACCGATGAACGCAGTCTTAAACTGCGGAAACGTGAGGATTTAATCTTGTCATCAGGAAAGAAAAAACGATAAAATGACACACTGTCCCTTTCAATCAGTTTATCGACGATCATTTCCTGATTGTCATGAAATAATTTTTCATAACCGGGATTCCATCCCATTTTATAGTAGAGGGAAAGTGAGTTGATAAATACATCTGCGGGAATGTTCGCTTGCTTGCAATGTTTCAGACAATTCACATGCAGTCCCTCCTTTTGACCGTTCATACTTATTATCAATTATAACGTATTTTTACTCTATTTGACAGTTTCCATCCAAAAAAAATGACTTTATGATAAAAAAAAAGCGGCAAGGCCGCTCTTAATTCTTTATTCGCTATAGAGGCCAGTGAGTCTTGTGAGATCAAAAACATCGTCCCAACCGAGATTATCGCGGTAAAAGGTCTCAGTCTGCAGCTCCGAGTTACTGACAGGTTCGCCGTTCGACAATGCCACTTCATCGTCATATTCAAGTATATAATAGGCTAAAGACACTTCGGTGTCATCGGTCACAAACCCGCAGATATCCCCCACGCTGATGGAATCGGGTTGGTTTGTGACAATAAGTGTCACAGTGGACAGCGTGCGTTCGATCTCACCATGAAAATCTTCGCCGACAAGAGACCCGATGGTGAAGTCATTTCCGGATACGGTCATCTCAGCATCGACGTGATTGTCAATGAGATTACCGTAATCATTGTATCCGATAAAGCCGCCGACGACAGCTTTTGTCCCCTGGGCGCGGATATCGAATACCGCAGTGACGGTGTTTTCGGAGATGAGGATTGCTGTCTCATCAACAAAATCCTCAAATCCGACCAGCAGACCGCTATAATTATGTCCGCTCAAACCGCCGGCATAAATGCGGTGCTCATTTGCAAGTGCGGCAATTGTCACATCAATGGTATTCTTGGTTAATTCGGTGTTGTATGTTTTGCCTGACAAACCACCCACAAAGACATAGTTCGCACTCATAACGTCAAGTGTTCCCGATAATGTTGTGTTTGTTACATGATTCGCGACGAATTCATCGGGTGTCATGGTATCGGTGACATGTGCTTGAACGATTCCCGCGAGCAAGCCCGCGAATGTGTTGCTTGATGCGTTGGAAACGTTGATGTCCGCTGAAACATCGACATTTTCGACATTCCCACCTTCGATTTTACCGGCCAAAGCACCGACATATGTCAAAAAGCTTGTGCTGTAATCGATTGAAACATCTTCAAGCGTCAGATCGAACACATAGCCGTTCATAACGGCAAATAACCCGTTGAAATCAGTGTTCTTCGTGGTAATCGTGAGATTGGATATCGTATGACCGTTACCGTCAAAATGCCCGATGAACGGATCTTCGAAACCGCCGAGCGGTTCCCATTCCATGCCACTCAGATCCAAATCACTCATGAGTACATAGGACTGATTCATCGCCATGGCCGAAAGATCGTCCACATCATGGATTTCATTGAACGTCGACGTGTCAGCTGTCGTTTCTTCGGTCGTTGTCGTCTCCTGCGGAGAAATGGCGCTGCAGCCGAGGATAAACATACTAATCAATAATGCAACTGTGATTGTGAGGATTCTTTTCATTTGGAAACTCCTTTAATTTGTTTGAACCATTTCTTGCGATTCGCTTCAAACATAGTATAGTGGGTTGACGTGTTTTTTTTGTGATTCAAAACAATGTTTCCTGTATCACTTGATCATCATCGTCCCGGTCGGCTTCATCTTCATCATCAACGTTATCCGTGGATGAGATAATCTTTTCAAGTTCATGAAGAACTTCGTCATCCTCCTCATCTTCGTCGCCTTCGATTCCGGCCAACGTATCCTCATAAAGTTTATAAAGAATATCGTGGGCTTCTTCCGGTTTTTCGATGTCAATCATAACGCGCAAAGGCGTCGTCTTTTTCTCAAGGAACGGAATGCCATGCTCGTAACGGTCATGTTTCAGATCGGGCCCGTCAATCACAAGATCTTCATTATCGTTCAAGATGCGGATTGTGATGCGGTCTTTA
>JAGYMP010000130.1 GCA_018400565.1 Bacilli bacterium
TTCATCCTATCGCCTCTTTCTTTCATCTTTATGATACCAAACAATGGCATATTACACAAATCTGCCGGGATAAAACGCTACCGTTCGATTGTGAATGTGAGGTCACTTTTTTCTTTGATTCGGAAGTGGTTGAAATACCTGTTTTCCAAGCCGATCCATTTTTCAAAGAACATCCCGGCGCCTTCTTCGCCGTTTCGGTAAAGGATGCGACGCCTCTGCAAATCATCATCCATGTCCAGAAAAACGGAGACATCAGCATAATCGCCAAAAAACGGGTGGAGCGCATAACTCCCTTCGACGATCAACACCCCTTTGTTTTTGACATAAACGAAATCACCATATGTCTGATCGCGGCAATCAAAGGGTCTGTATGCGATGACGTCTTCATCCAAATGTTCGATGACATCGGTTTTGAAACGTTCGTAATGGATGTTCCCGCCGGGTTCTTCCATTCTTGTTTTTGAGCGTAACCGATCCGGCAGGAAAAAATCATCCATATGGATGATATCCGCATCAAAGAGGGCGGCGATCTTCTCTGCCAGGGTCGACTTGCCGGAACCCGTCTTCCCGTCGATGACAAGGATGACGTTTTCAAGCGATGCCATCTCTCTTCTGATTGTCTTGATGGTTCTTCTTACGATCGTTTGCATGGCCGACCCTCATTTCACATAAACATCAGGCAATGAATTTATCCATCACCCTGGACGAATAAAGCACCTTGACAAGCGCCGGAATCAACAGAAACTGGATGATGATCCCCGGCCAGGCGATCAAGAAAGCCCCGCTCACGAACATTTCCCATGTGAACAAATTGCCAAGAACGCCAATCAGGGATTGCACGAGTCCCCACACCGCACGCCCTGCGACCATCGCAGCGAACAATGTGATGTACACATTGATGAGGACGTCCATCTCTTTCTTCTTCAACAGCCATCTGAACAAAAATCCTGAGACAAAACCGTATGTCGCGAGTTCAAAGGCCATGGCCAGGGAGGTTGGGTAAATCGGCGGCATGCCGAACACCATGCTCCTTGTCAGGGGCATGATGAATCCCAGGATAAGACCGTATTTAGGACCGAGCACGAATCCTGCCAGAATGGCGGGGATGTGCATCAAAAGCAACATGTTCCCGAATTCGGGGATTTGCCCGCTGATGAACGGGAACAACCACGCGAGCGCCAAAAACATCGCCGCGAGGGATATCTTATTGATGTGTAAATGGACTTTTTGTTGCATGGAATCACCTTTCATCCGGTATTTTTTGTTTGTTGGTCATCATTGTTTCACCGCTTATATTATAGCCGAAGATTCATCGCGGCACAAGGAATCGGCTTACAAAGAAGTCGCGCATGTCTTTTGCGATTGGTTTCTCTTATTCTCGGGACGACGGAAGGATCCGGTCCTTCAGAATATCCTCTGCGTCCTTGTCTTTGCAGATGAAGAGATGTTCATCCCCCAATTCATAAGGTTTCCCTTTCTCATTCAACAAAACGGCCCCCGCTTCTTTCAACAGCAACAATCCGGGATAAAGATCCCAGATCTTCGTCTCGTTCGTGTAAAAGAAATTGAACATGCCCTCACTGGCCAAAGCGAGTTCCAGTCCGATCGAACCGAGCATGCGCAGTTTGTATTTCCTTTCGATCGCCAGATCGAGCATCTTGTCATAAAACGTTTTTTTATTGTCATGGGTCATGCCGACAAGCGCCATGACCATGTTGTCATCTTCACGGTAGTCCGTCTGATATGGATCGTCATTGACAAACGCGCCCCCGCCTTTGACGGCATGCCATGTCTTGTCCAGTCTGGGCGCATACAGATAGGACATGACGATGTCCCCCTGATCGTAAAAAGCGATCTGGACCACGAACAGGGGCAATCCGACCGCATAGTTGCTGGTGCCGTCGATGGGATCGATGATCCATGTGCGGTCCTTCAACCGTGTTTGGCTATGGAACTCCTCGGTATGGAAATGGTCGTTCGGAAATACCTTCCTGATGATACCGATCAACGCTTCTTCGATATGCAAATCCGTCGATGTGACGAGATCCTGCACACCTTTGAACTTCGATTTCAACGTTTGTCCGATTGTTTCATCATAAATTTTATGCGTGATTTCCTTGATGAGATTGAGTTCTTTTTGATACCCCACGGGACAACTCTCCTTCTGTCAGTCGTTGTTAATGTCATTATACCATACGGGACTTGCACGCAACACCAAAAGACAATCCGA
Source organism: Bacilli bacterium (assembly GCA_018400565.1). Lineage (GTDB taxonomy): Bacteria > Bacillota_I > Bacilli_A > Izemoplasmatales > Hujiaoplasmataceae > M55B122. The sequence goes on from JAGYMP010000130.1 coordinate 2,231, forward strand.
AGTCCCTCATCCGGTTATTTTTGAACAAAAAACTATTTTCTCTTGACAAATCGTTTATAATGTAATATATTACTTATTGGCCATGCAACATATTACCTTTTAAGGAGGACACCATGCATGCAAATCGTATGAAAATCGAAAGTGACGTGATCGCCCGTTTTTTCAGGTTGTCGAACAGATTACAGACGACTCTGGACAAGGGACTCAAAGAAGACGGTTTGACCATCAAGCAATTCTTTTTGATGATCATCATCGATTCGTTCGATCATCCCCCCGGTTTTTCGGAAATCAGCGAACGTTTCGGCACAAGCAGGCAAAACGTCAAGCAACTGGCATTGAAACTAAACGGGCACGGCTTCGTTTCGATTGGGACCGATTCCGAAGATGCACGTTTCAAGCGTCTCGCCCTCACAGAAAAAGCGAGGGGTTTTTGGGAGAAACGCGACCCGCACGACCAAACCATGCTGAATCGGATCTTCCGCTCGGTCCCCACCCGGGAACTGGTTATCTTCCTGGATACCATGACAAAAATGGAAACTGAACTCACCGCCTTGGAAAACGAACAAAAAGGAGCGCATCAATGAAAATGATCTTTAAGATTATCGGACTCGTCGTTTTGATGTTTATCGTTGGCATCACGGTGTTATCATTGTTGAATCTGACCAACCGCGATTATCACCGACTCACCCGTCATCACCTGTCACTTGAATCCTCCAGGCAACCACAAACCATCACAAATGATGATTTGTCCCACCTTCCGGACCTCATCCAAAATTATCTAAACTATGTCGGCGTCGTCGGCACTGAGCATGTAGACAACTTCCGAATATCATTCGACGGCGAGATGAAAATGGACAAAGACAGGGAATTTTCGCCTTTCACCGCAAAACAAACCAGTTTCGTGAATCAAGGCGTGCGTTTGTTTTACATGGATATGCACATGAACGGTTTGAAAGTCTCCGGCTTGCATCATTTCGATGATGAGGATGCCCGCATGAAAATAAAATTGCTTGATGTCTTTCCCGTCGTCAATGAACACGGGAAAGACATGCAACAGGCGGAAACGGTGACTTTTTTCAACGACATGGTCTTGTTTGCGCCGCAGACATTGATTGACGCACCGATCGAATGGTCACACACCGGGGATAAGCGATTAAAGGCAGCCTTTACCCATGAGGGCATTACCGTTGAGGCCACACTGGTATTCGGGGAAGACGGCCGATTGACCGATTTTATCTCCCGTGACCGCCTGGCTTTGGAAGCGGACGGGCTCACCTCATCCGTCCCATGGTCGACGCCCATCACGGGATATAAGGAAATAAACGGCCTGACCCTTCCGAAAACAGGACATGCAACCTGGCATTACGATGAGGGTGAATTTACTTACATCACCCTCAATGTGCTGGATGTCACATTCAATGTCAATCAGGAATAAGAAACAAACTATGCACCGAACGGAATCGATGCCGGATTATGTCTTTATATAAAATAAAAACACCTTGGCGAATCATCGTTTGATAATGATGATTTCCAAAGTGTTTTTTTAGAATGATTCAGTTAAATCAGAAACTGCTGTTATGCGTCGTCGTCATCGTCGTCGTCATCGTCGTCGTCATCGTCGTCATAATCGTTTTCGATGACTTCGCTTTCCTGACTTTCACGTTCAACGGTATAACGCAGTTGCGTCTGGCCGGTGTCCGAAGTGATGACTTCCGCTTCGATCTCGCCTTCATCGACGACGTTTCCGTCTTTGATGATTTCAAACGAAATCTCAAAGGTGTTCTCATCATCGGTTTCATGTTCGAATTCAAAGATGCTTTGGTTGTTGCCTTCGATGAAATGCAGGTTCAATTCGGTTTCATCTTCTTCGCGTTCGAATTCGATTTCCGTCATTTTGACCATTTCATCGTTCACATAGGTTTCACTCAGGAATTCGGTTTCGACCTCTTCATCTTCAGTCTCGCTTTCATATTCGATGATGACATAATTCTCTTCATCGATTGAAGCGACCATTTCCAACGATTCCTCATCGGTTTCGACTTCGCGTTCGCCTGTGAGCGTATATGTTTTTTCTCCGACGTTCATGATGCCTTCCAATGTGCTGTCACGCTCATCTTCGTCATCTGCGTCCTCTTCCTCGTCATCCGCGTCTTCATCGTCAAATGTTTCGTTGTAATGGAACTCATAACTTTTCGTCTCTCCGTCGATGTCAATGACCGAAATAAGCATCTTATGCTCGTATTCCGCCATCTCCGATGATTCGATCGAAACGGAGTATCCGGACGAATCGCCCAAAAACGAATTGATGATCGGCATATACTCTTCCAACTCTTCGATTTCTGCCAACAAGTCGGATGTCGATGTTTCCGTGGTTGTGTCCTGCTCTGTCGTTGTGTCGGTTGTCGTATCTGAAAGGACCATTACGGAATCCGTTCCCTCATCCGATAACGTTGCTGTGTCGGAACTGTCCAGTGCTATGATGGAACTCAGCGCCGAAAATCCGATGACGTCCTCTTTGGTCTCAAATGTACCGCTGTCCCCGTTGGTGGCGGAACAGCCAATGATGATAAGCCCCACAATGACCAATGTAAATAATACCAATGTTCTCTTCATGATAACCATCTCCTTAAATTTGGGCTGGCCTTTTTGGCCGGACCCTGGTTTTCTATCTAATATACGTATAACATCCATGATTTATTGGTATTATTATACATTTATCGTATTTCTTATGAAATTATGCAATTATTGTTCTTTTTATACACTTATTGTTTTTTTCATGATGATACCTTCATCTTAACACACAAGGAGGATACTTCAAGCAATAAGACTTATTATTTTCTTTGTTCGTCCAACGGATATATCGCCAGATATTCATCCACAAGCCGTTTCAAACGTTCATCGAGATAAGACAGGGCATGTTTCTTGATCGTTTCTGGAACGCCGTAATACGCACCGGCGATGCTTCCGGTGATGGCCCCGAGCGTGTCGGCGTCACCGCCGGCGGAAATCGCATTTTTGACGGCATCCACAAAATCCGATGACTCATAAAACGCCCTGATCGCGACGGGCACGGTTCCCCGGCATGTTTCATCAAATGAATACGTGGCCCGGATCTGCTCCAAAGACGATCGATCATGATAATAGCGTTTGACTATGTAGTCATAGATCGCTTCCTTCGTTTCGCCGACTCTTGCCCGGTAAACGGCAATCGCCGTCGCTTCGGCACCTTTCAAGCCTTCGGGGTGGTCATGGGTCACCCGCGTGACTTTGTCGGCAAGCATTTGGACTTCTTTGAATGAATTGCCCGCGAACCCGCAAGGCGACACACGCATGGCCGCACCGTTGCCGTAACTGTGATAAGACTTGGGCTCATCGGAATAAAGCCACTGATAAAACATGCCTCCGTATCCCCTGTCGGGATAGGCTCTGCCGAGTTTTTGCATCCAATGGACCGCCTGCACATCCAAATCGGCATAGCCGTCACTTGATTCAAGCAATGCTTTGGCGATGGCAATCGTCATCACCGAATCATCCGTGAAAAAACAATCCTTGTGAAACAAATCAAAA
>JAGYMP010000131.1 GCA_018400565.1 Bacilli bacterium
CTATGGTTTGACATACAACTATTATACAAAACAAGAAAAATGATGTCAAACTCTTTCGATAAAATCTTATTTTCATCGCATATTTTCTTCATAAAAGAAACACATTGAAATGATAAAGTAAATATGTTACGTTGAATACAAACGTGACAGGAAAGTGATTGCCATGGATCCTTATCAGGTGCTTGGTGTCTCAAGTGACGCCAGCGATGAAACCATCGCCAAAGCCTATAAAAAACTTGCCAAACAATACCATCCCGACATTCATCCGGATGATGAACGTGCATCTCAAAAGATGAGTAAGATCAACCAGGCTTACGACCGCATCAAGGAGATGCGGACCGGCGGTAGTGCTTCTTCACCGTATCGGGGCTATGATCATGCTTTCCAAGGTCTTGACCGTGCTGAAACACTCGTGCGTGCCGGTCGGTTCTTTGAAGCACTGCACTATTTACGCAACATCAACGACAAAACCGCCCGTTGGCACTTTCTCGTATCCGTCTGTTATGGCCATCTCGGTCAATTCGAACAAGCAAACGTCCATATCGAGGCAGCCTTGAGCGAAGAGCCCGATCATCCCGAATACAATCAATGGAAGGCGACGTTGGCGCAGGGCTATCAATCCCGAGGCAACCGGTCCGGACTCGGATTATTCGGGTTGTTGTTTAAAATTTTCTTCTATTATATGTTGTTTCGGTTCATCGTTTCATTTTTATTTACTTCATAACAAAGGAGTCTATACATTTATATGCTTAACAAAATCAAATATGCATTAAGACGGTTTATGTACGGTCGCAACGGCATCGACACACTGTCTCACGTTATCGTTTTTATATATTTCACTTTGTTTGTCGTCAACCTGTTTTTGAATCTCGACATCCTGGTGTACATCGGTTATGTCTTCTTCGTGTGGTTTTTGTTCCGCACGTTTTCCAAAAATCTGCGGGCACGCCATAAAGAAAATGCCTGGTTCAAAGCACGGATCCGTTCAATCACAAACCTCTTCAAACCCAACAAACGCAGTGCGTCGTCGAAATCACGCACCAAATCCAAATCGACTTCAAAAAAACAAACGAAGAAAAAACCTACCGTCGACAAGCATCATGTCATCCGAACCTGCCCTGTCTGCAAAGCCGATCTCAAAGTCCGTAAGATCAAGGGTGAACGGTATGTGCTTTGTCCTTCTTGCAACACGGAAGTCAAGATCAAAGTCTGAATCCTCCCGCGAGGGGGATTTTTCTTTTTGGAATCGTCGTTTCATTCATTGAAATAATAACTCATAATTTCCGATTTCCATCATCCCGGGACATCAAACTATGTTAAAATATATCATGGAAGTGGTTTTATCATGAAGTGGGAGAGTGACTGTGTGGAAAAGAAAAATGCCATCGTCAATATCATCAAAGAGGAACTTGTCCCTGCACTGGGATGCACAGAACCGATTTCCGTGGCTTTGGGTGCCGCAACCGCCAAAATGTTTTTGGGTGCATTGCCTGATAAAGTCCATATCGGATGCAGCGGCAATCTGATCAAGAACATCAAATGCGTCAAAGTCCCAAACACAAAGGGAATGGTCGGCATCGAATCCTCGGTGCTTGCCGGACTCATCGGGGGCAACCCCGATAAAGCGATGGAAGTTTTGTCGGGTTTAACCGATGATGATTTGCGAAAAATCAATATACTTAAAGAGAAAAAAATCGTCAGCATCGACCTTTTGGACACACCGCTCACGCTACATTTCATTTTGCGTGCGGAAAAAAACGGTGATTACGTCGAAGTCGAAATCAAAAACTTACACACCAACATCGTGCGCATCGAAAAAAACGGC
>JAGYMP010000132.1 GCA_018400565.1 Bacilli bacterium
TCGGCAGGTCGTAGGTTCGAGTCCTATTTTCGGCACCATCTTGATTGTAAACCGGGGTTTTCCCGGTTTTTTTTATTCCATTAAACACAATCATGATCACTTATTATATTCACTATAAACCATACTCTATGATTATGTGACAGCCCTTTGTTTTCACTCAAAAACCCGACTTTTTCAGTCGGGTTTTTGTGTCTTTCACATCGATCATTCCTTATCTTTTACTCTCCGCGCTCCTGCATGTTCACATTAATCTCTGAAATGTTGATCCCGACCATGGCCTCCCCCAAGTCCTCAGATATTTCTGCCAAAACGTCGGGTTCGTCATAATGAGCAACTGCCTTGACAATGGCGAGTGCACGTTTTTCGGGTTGATCGGACTTAAAGATGCCCGATCCCACAAATACACCTTCTGCCCCCAATTGCATCATTAAAGCTGCATCCGCGGGCGTTGCGACTCCTCCGGCCGCAAAGTTAAGCACCGGAAGTTTTTTGTTGTCATGGAGCTGTTTTATTTCTGCATAAGACACTTCGAGACGCTTTGCCTCTTCAAAGAGCTCATCTTCACGCAGCGATGCGATACGGCGGATGTCACTTTCGATCGCCCGCATGTGCTTGACGGCCTGAAGAACATCACCGGTTCCCGCTTCTCCTTTTGTGCGAATCATGGCCGCGCCCTCCGTGATGCGTCTCAACGCTTCACCCAGGTTGCGTGCGCCGCATACAAATGGAGCGGTAAACCCTTGTTTATCAATATGATAAACATCATCGGCGGGCGAAAGGACTTCGGATTCGTCGATGAAATCAATATCCAGGGCCTCCAAAATCTGTGCTTCCGTGAAATGACCGATCCTGACCTTGGCCATAACAGGAATATCCACCGTTTCTTGGATTTCTTTGATGATTTTCGGGTCGCTCATCCGGGATACCCCGCCGAGCTTACGGATATCGGCAGGGACACGTTCAAGTGCCATCACGGCACAAGCGCCGGCTTTTTCAGCGATTTTTGCCTGTTTTGCGCTCGTGACATCCATAATCACGCCGCCTTTCAATGCTTGAAGCAGTTTTTTTCTCGATGTTTTGTTTTCTTTCAACACAATTCCTCCTTTGTTGACATTTTTCTCTGAATCAATTATATTATATACGTTACTGACATGTTTAAAATACTCAGTTTCATATTATTTAAGGAGGTCAGTATTTATGTTGACGTTTTTTCTCGACCGGACATCATCCACACCTCTTTACGAACAACTATATCTAAAAATCAAACAAGGTATCGTAAACAACACCCTGAAAAAAGACGATGCTCTGCCGTCCAAACGACGTTTGGCGGAACATCTCAAAATCAGCTTGACGACAGTGGAATCAGCATACATGCAACTTGAAACCGAAGGTTACATCAAATCAAGACCGCGGGTGGGCTTTTTTGTTGCGACGGATTTGGATTTGCCAAACAAACCAATGGATGATTCTGCTGAAAATGTTGCTTACTCCGACGATCATCGAGAAGAATGGTGTATTGACTTCCTTACCGACCGCATCGATCCCGTGGTTTTTCCTCAAAAAACATATGCTAAAATCGCCCGGGATGCCGTTCTCGATGATTATAAAAGCCACTTGGATCGGGGACATCCGCAGGGTTCTGTCGATTTTAGAAAAAAAGTCGCCGAATTACTGTATGCTTACAGAGGTTTTTCGGCATCTTATAAAAACATCGTTATTGGCAGCGGTTCTGAACAATTGCTTTCTTTCCTGACACTTTTGCTCGGAAGGAACGCCAAAGTCGCTATCGAAAACCCCTGCTATCCCAAAAATCATCATTTATACAAAGCATACGGCATGCAACCCATTCCCGTAAGTCTGGATCAGAATGGTGTTGATGTATCCGCTCTCAAAGCAACAAATGCTTCTGTCATCCATACAACTCCTTCCCATCAATATCCGACCGGGATTGTCACAACCATCAATAGAAGGTCGGAATTACTCCATTGGGCGAGCCGAAACAACGACCGGTTTATCATCGAAGATGATTACGACAGCGAGTTTCGTTTTTACGGGACCCCCGTTCCCGCGATGAGAGGTCTGGATAATCTCGGCAATGTCATTTACATGAATTCCTTCTCAAAAATGCTGTCGCCGGGATTCAGGGTCGCTTACATGGTTTTACCTGATTCTTTGCTTGGGCGAGCCAACCGCCTGTTTTCATTTTATGGTTCGGGAGTCCCTGCATTTCAACAGATGATCTTATCAAAATTCATTGAATCCGGTTCTTTTGAGAGAAACCTCCGGAAAATGAAAAAAAACTACAGGCATAAACGGGATTATCTGATCGATACATTGCGCCATGCATCATTCCACGACAAGATTGAAATTCTCGGCGAGGAAGCAGGACTTCATTTCTTAATGCGTATGGACACGCCGGTCGATGAGGAAACCCTGATTACTGCCGCCAAAAACAAAGGCATAGGAATCATGGGTTTGCAGGAGTGTTTGATTGCGCCGTCGGTCCGTTGGTCTTCGGACAAACATATCATTTTCGGCTATGCACGTCCGAATGAAAACGACATTAAGTACGGTGTTCGTCTGTTGGAGGAAGCATGGCGGGATCTTGAGTTCTTTTAGGATGAATCCAAGAAAAAAAGCCTGACCGAACGGTCAGGCTTTCCATCTGTTCACAAGAACCTGCTGGAATCAGGCAGCTGCTTCTTCGATTTTCTCCACAAAATTCTCGACCGGTTGGTTGCCGACAATATCGTCATCGTCGTTAAAGACGATTTTCGGAACACCGGTGACATTGAATTTGCGTGATAATTCCATGAAAGTCTGTGCTTCAACCATGGAAGCTTCGATATGTTCGGATGCCATGGCGATTTTATGCGCGGTGGAAACGGCTCCCGGGCAATGCGGGCAACTCAAAGTGACAAATACTTTTATGTCAACGGGGCTGTTGATCTTTTTGATCCGTTCCAAGAGTTTGCTGTCAATGCCGGCATCTACCCCGGACACCAAAAGCAGTGCATTCATAAATGAATTGATCTCATGGCCGGCCGGAATGCCGTTGAATTTGACTCCTGTGTATGCATCGTTTTGATCCAACAAAACAAAACTCGGAACTAACTCATCAAGATGATATGCTTCGGCATCATCGCTGTCTTTATCGATGTCCTTTTCAATCACGGTGATTTTATCGTTGACTGTGGATACCTCATTCAATAACTGCTTTGTTTCCTTGCATGTCTGGCATCCGCCTTCTTTGGTGAATAAGACCATTTTAACCGGATTCATCATGGAATCGAGATATTTTTTTACTTGTTCTTTGACTTCATCGTTCAATAA
>JAGYMP010000133.1 GCA_018400565.1 Bacilli bacterium
GAAATTCTTGATACCGAAAGCAAAATCATCGATACCGCGGATGATGTGTACAAAGAGCATGGTTTCAAAGGCGAAGTTCATTACGACGGCGTCACGTTCCGTTATGACGGTGCGGATGCGAATGTACTTGAAGACATCACATTCACGGCAACACCGGGACAGACGGTGGCGCTGATCGGATCGACGGGGTCGGGGAAATCCACGGTCGCACACCTTCTTCCGAGATTTTTTGATGCCACCGGGGGCACGATCTCAATCGATGATGTGCCGATTAAGGACATTCCGCTTAAGACCTTGCGGGCCTTGATCGGTTTTGTGCCGCAAAAAGCGTTTTTATTTTCCGGGACCATTCGTGAAAACGTGGCATACGGCAAGGAAAACGCCACCGAAGAAGAAATCGTTGAAGCATTGAAGGTTGCGCAAGCGTGGGAATTTGTCAATGAGATGGAAGATGGCATCGACCATCATGTCGACCAGGGCGGCGTCAATTTATCAGGCGGCCAAAAACAACGGATCTCCATCGCGCGGGCATTGGTCCGCGCATCGAACATCTATGTCTTTGATGACAGCTTCTCTGCGCTTGACTTCGAGACCGACGCCAAATTGAGGCGTGAACTGAGACCGCATACGAAAGATGCAACGGTATTCATCGTCGCCCAGCGCATCGGCACCATCATGGATGCCGACACGATATTGGTCATGCAGGAAGGGAACATCGTCGGCAAGGGGAAACATAAGGATTTATTGAAGACGTGTGAGGTTTACAAAGAGATCGCTTTGTCGCAATTGAGCGAGGAGGAATTGGCATGAGTGACCAAGACGAAAAACGCATCCGCAAATCCTCCGAACAAAAACAAAGCAAGCCGCAGGGTCGTCAACGAAGCGGCCCCCGTCGCGGCATGGCACTCAGCAGACCGGCTGAGAAACCAAAGGATTTCAAAGGCACCGCCAAACGGTTATTCATAGAACTGAAGCCCGAGATGCCTTATTTATTCTTGATGACCCTTTTTACCGTCGGTGTTATTTTCATCGCGGTTTACGCCCCGGATTACCAACGGAGAATCCTGAACAATCTTCAGGGCATCGTCGATGGTTCGTTGGGCACCGATGCACTTGGGACAATCGAATCGTTATTTGTGATTTTGATCGTGCTTTTTGCCGTCAGATTTGTGCTGGACATCATTTCGCACCAAATCAGCATTGCGATCGCGGTGAGGGTCGGGAAGAAGTTCCGTTACAAACTGCGCCTTAAAATGGAAAGACTTCCGATGAAGTTCTTTGACTCAAAACAAACCGGGGACACATTGAGCGTGTTCTCCAATGATGTCGAAGCTGTGACGAATTCAATCCAGCAGAGTCTGATGCAATTGATTCAGTCATTTTTGTTGATCATCGGCGTGCTGGCCATGATGTTTTACATCTCATGGCGGCTGACCATCATCGCTTTGCTTGTGTTGCCCTTGTTCATCCTGACGACGATGCTCATCACGAAGCGATCGCAAAAACGTTTTGCGGCCCAGCAAAAGGATCTCGGACGGACGAACGGTTTTGTCGAGGAGACATTCAACGGACATAAAGTGATGAAGCTGTTTGGCAAAGAAGACGAAACCTTTGCTGAATTTGAGTCCATCAACGAAAGTTTGGCCGAACAGATGAAGAGCGCGCAGTTTTTGAGCGGCATGATTCGTCCTTTGATGGAATTCATATCGAACATAGGCTATGTGGCTGTTGTGATTATCGGCGGCATCCTGGCCGGTGCGACCAACCCGCTTTTGATTGGCGATATCACGGTTTTTGTGAATTATCAGCGCAGTTTTGTGAATCCAATCCTGAATCTCGCGAACATCATCAATTTGTTTCAATCCACCCTTGCCGGAGCCGAACGGATATTCAAAATCCTGGACGAGGACGAGGAGATTGCCGATGAAGACAATGCCGCATACGACATGGA
>JAGYMP010000134.1 GCA_018400565.1 Bacilli bacterium
CCTACCGAAACGGCATATCTCCATAAATGGACGACCGATAATGTCGAAACGGTGGATAACACGCATCTCAATCCCTATGGAGCAAGATCGATCTGTTTTCTGATTGCGAATGAACTGATCAAAACGGAGCATCCGTTACACCTGTATTTGCTGGAAATAACGGATGTTCCCGACAAAGAGATGTTGCTATCATGATGGCGTAAATCAAAGAATCCATGTCGAATGCGAGTACAGATCAAAGTTTGACGGCAACCGACAATTCAGCCAAAAATAGTTTGACTAGCGCCTCATTGGGGACATTATCGGGATACTTGCATATACTGGTCGTTAAAGAAGGTGTTTGAAGTTCCACTGAGGCAAGAGAAATTCAATCATACTGTAACTTAATCACGAAATACCCAAGAAACAGAACCGGATATCAAAGGATAGGTGCGTTCAATCACGGATCAACCGAAGAACGATCTTCCGGATATGGCGGAAAATATGACATCGACGTTGTTTTTTGGGATTCAACAGCGGAAACGCATAGTTAACCAAGCGAATCCAATCATGGTTGACTAGGAATCATCATCAGGCTCGGTTAACAAAGGAAAGTATCCTAAATGAGGAGACAAAAAACGAGACCAGTCGAAAGAAATGCACTGAGCCCGAAATATAGGTGCAGATTGCTTTTACTTCGGTAGTTATGGATTGCGGGCTCAGCTGGGTCAGGGATTCAAAATCAGGGTTTTAGAGACCTGTGCGATACTGATAATGCAACTATCATAGCGAGTCTTTCAAAGATACACGGAGAACCGGCATTGATTATCCTCAGACAATCTGAACTGAATGAATCCGATGTGTTTGCACATGATGAAAGGATAATCATGATGCGAAATGTCCTTGCGCCAACAAGGATTTGTCTTTTCTTTGACAATGCGTTATAATTGAAACAAACTCGCATATGCATACTTCACAGGGGGAGGCTTGGAGCAAATGACGGTTTCAAGCAATACAACAGTCGTAAAACAAATACATCCTGCTATAAAAAGGTGACTAGATGAAAAGAGTGAGCGCATCTTCTTTT
>JAGYMP010000135.1 GCA_018400565.1 Bacilli bacterium
GGATATGGAGGATGATATGGTGAATTTTGATAACTTAGGATTTGATGTGACTAAAGTCAACAACAATTTTCAAGCAATCCACGACGGAACGTCTTGGGGCGAAGGCGATCTAAAAAGCGATGATGACATCACCATCTCTGCTTTTTCGACCTGCCTTCATTACGCCCAGGAAGTGTTTGAGGGATTAAAAGCATACAAAACGAAAGATGGGAACATCCAGGTTTTCCGTATTGAGGAAAATGCGAAACGGTTCCGCGATTCCTGCAAAAGAGCGCTTATCCCCGAAGTTCCGGAAACGTTGTTTATCGACGCGGTGAAAAAAACAGTGCTCGCAAACAAGGAGTTTATCCCGCCCAGAGAGACAAACGGGACGCTTTACATTCGTCCGTATGCGCTTGGCATCGGATACAATCTTGGTTTGAAACCGGCGAAGAAATATATGTTCGGTGTGTTGGTCACACCGGTCGGTTCCTATTTCGAAAGCGGCATCAATCCCGCGCCCTTCATGATCACCGATTTAGACCGAGCTGCCCCGAGGGGGACGGGCCATGTCAAAATGGGTGCGAATTACGCCGCGGGACTCATGCCGAATCGCATCGCTCATGAACACGGTTATGCCGATTGTATTTATTTGGACAGTGAGACACACACACGCATCGATGAAGTCGGTGCCGCCAACTTTTTTGGTATCACGAAAGACGGTCGGTTCGTCACACCTTCCTCACCGTCGATACTCCCGAGTATCACCCGCCGGTCATTGATGAAACTGGCTGAGGACAAACTTGGCATGCCGGCTGAATGTGTGGAAATCGAACTCGATGATTTAAATCATCTCGCCGAAGCAGGAGCATGCGGAACGGCCGCTGTCATCACGCCGATTTCAAAAATTGATTTCAAAGACAAAACCTTTCAATTTTACTCTGATACAGAGGTCGGCCCGACGACGAAGAAGCTTTATGATTTGTTGACGGGAATTCAATTCGGAGATATCGAAGATCCTTATGGTTGGATCACAGTTTTATAACCCAACGCGATTGGTCGGACAAAGCGCCCGCTTCAAGGGGCGCTTTTTTTGTAAAATATCGTTTATAAAAAATAAAAAAAACAAAAAAATCAAAAAATTTTGATGATGATATATGATTTTCCGGAAGATTTTGCTAATATGATAAAAGAGGGGGTGTTGACAATGCGGGAAATCCAACCGACGATCGATTGGTTGAAACGCCACGGAAGACCGTTGGATGTGGTACGCTACATGTATTTGTTTGAAGACGGAAAAAAGGATGATGTGTTGGCTGTGCTTAAGGCTTATCAAAACGAGGACGGCGGTTTCGGGTACGGGCTTGAACCCGATTGTCAGAATCCACATTCATCGCCGGTTCAGACGATGACAGCTATGGAGATTGTTGATGAGTTGAACTTGAACAGGACCCATCCCGTGGTTAAAGACATGTTTGCATATTTGATAAAGGAAGCGCCACGTGACAAGGACGGGATGTATCATGCGACCATCCCTTCCAACAACGATTATCCACATGCACCGTGGTGGACACATGACAAAAAGCGACTCGTGAGGGGCTATGTGCCGACGGCTGTGATCGCAGGGTTTGTCTATGCCCACACACTTAAAGATGACAGGGTTCACCGTGAGATGAAGGAATTGATCCAAAAAATCATCCGCGATTTTCAGGAACAACCGTCCGATGAGATGCATGATCTCAAAAGTTTGCTTGACATGGTGGATTACATTCCATCGTTCGATGCATTCACCGAAGCCGATCATTTTTTGAAGTTATTGCTTGAACAAATCGAGTCAACAATCGGATTGAAACCAAAAAAATGGTTTTCGTCTTATGTTGCGACGCCTTTATCGTATTATCCAACGACGGAGCATTATGGGTTCAGACAATTCGAAGAGCTCGTAGAAAAACATGCCGGGTTGTTATTGAAACATCGCAATGACGAAGGCGTTTGGGATATCACCTGGTCCTGGGATGAAAAGACGGAAGCATTTTTGCTTGCGAAGGAGCAATGGAAATCAATCATTGCGTTGTCGTATCTGAAATCACTGAAGGCATTTGGGATTATTAGCAAAGAATAAAGGGGTTGTATAAATAATGCTGATAGAATGGTTGGGGCATGCGTGTTTCAAAATCACGGAAAAAGGATATTCTGTTGTCATCGATCCTTACAAACCGAAGATGGTCCCGGGGTTGCTGGAGTTTGAGGCCACAGCGGACATGGTGCTTTGTTCGCATGGGCATCCGGATCATCATTACACCGAAGGTGTGACAATCAACAAAGACAAGAAAGAAAATCCGTTCCGGATTGAAACGTTGTCCTCTTATCATGATAAACAAAAAGGAAAGAAACGCGGGCCAAACATCATGCATGTTTTACAGAGCGATTCATATAAAATCGCCCATCTGGGCGATCAGGGTATTATACCCACAAAACGCCAACTTGAGCGTCTTGAGGGATTGGATGTGATGATGATTCCAGTCGGGGGCCATTATACAATCGAACCCGAAGAAGCCAAAACCATCTGTGACCGTGTGCATCCAAAGCTGATTTTTCCCATGCATTTTCGGACCCAGCACATGGGGTTTGAGGTGTTAAGACATATCAAATCATTTACGGATTTGTTTCCCGGGCACCTAATCAAGACGTTGGAAACCAATGAAATTGAGTTATATGAACCTTCTGAAAAGGGCGAAGTGATTGTATTCTCATTATAAAAGTCACCGGATGAACGGTGACTTTTTTCATCTTGTTTCGCAAAACAACTGAAACATGCTATAATCGAACAAGGAAAGGATGTGACGGGAATGGGGTTCTTGACGGATTTATATAACATCTATGTGTCCCGCGCCGATTTCTTCTTGGAGTTGTTTTTACAACATGTAATGCTGGCGTTCACAGCAGCGGGAATCATTTTGGTTGTGGCGATCTCCCTTGGTGTGCTCATGACACGCAACCGTCGGTTTGCCGATTTCATTCTCGGGTTAACGGGGTTTTTATACACAATACCTTCAATTGCAATGTTTGGTTTTTTTATCGCAATCACAGGGATTGGCAATGCCACTGCGATTGCGGTTATGTCTATCTACGGTGTATTGCCGCTCGTCCGTAATACATATGTTGGTTTGATGGAAGTTGATACCGATATTATTGAGGCTGCCACCGGTATGGGAAGCACCGAGTGGCAATTGCTCGTGAAAATAAAATTTCCTCTTGCATTGCCTGTTATTACGGCCGGATTCAGAACAACAGTCATCATGGCCATCGCCCTGGGGGCGATTGCATCATTCATCGGTGCCGGAGGACTTGGCGTGGCAATCTGGCGGGGAATTTCCACATACAATCAAACCTTGACTGTGGCCGGAAGTTTGTTGGTTGCCTTGTTTGCGGTCAGCACTGATTTTCTGCTGAGTCGTCTTGAACGTTGGATTCAACATAAATATTACGGGAGGAATGTGACATGAAAAAAACACTTTTGGCTTTGCTTGTGATTTTAATGTCTTTTTTGTTTATGGGTTGCAAGAATGACGATGACACGATCCAGGTCGCCAGCAAACCGTTCAGTGAACAATATATCATTGCTGAAATGCTTGTGGCATTGATCGAAGACCGGTTGGATGTTGATGCCGAGCATGTCCAGGGCATCACCGGCGGGACCGCAAACATCCATCCTTCGATGATGTCGGGAGAGATTGACATTTATCCTGAATACACAGGTACGGCATGGCTTACTGTGTTAAAAGAAGATCCCATCTCCGATGCCGATTTGATGTTTGATGAAGTGAAAGCGACATACATGGATTTATATGACATCAAATGGTGTGAAACCTATGGCTTCAACAATACTTACGGTCTTGCCATAAAAGAAGAAGTTGCCATGACGCGGGGTATCGAAACCTATTCCGATCTTGCTGAAAAGGGGAGTGACCTTAATTTTGCGTCTACGCCAGAGTTTTTTGAGCGTGAGGATGGCTATCCCGGCTTGCAGGAAGTCTACGGCATGGATTTCGATGAGATAACGGAAATGGCGATTTCACTCAAATATGATGCGATCGCCAATGATGAAGTTGATGTTATCACGGTCTTCTTGACGGATGCGCGATTGGAAGGTTCCGGTCTTGTCGTATTAGAGGATGATGAGAATTTCTTTGTGCCTTATTATGCTTCGACGCTTGTGCGCAATGAAACCCTCGAGGCTCATCGCGGTTTGGATGAGGTGTTGATGCTGTTAGAAGGAATTATCTCTCCGGAAGAGATGATTGCCATGAATTATCGTGTGGTCGTCGAAGGGGACGAACCGGAGGATGTCGCCCATGATTTTTTGGTTGATGAGGGGTTTATCGAGTGAAACCTGTAATTAAGACAAAAAACCTCTATAAGGCATATGAGGGAGAAAAATGGGTGATCGAGAACGTTGATTTGACTATCCGACCCGGTGAATTTGTGGTTTTGCTGGGACCTTCGGGTTGCGGAAAAACGACGCTGCTCAAAATGATCAACAAATTGATCCCTCTCACAAAGGGTTATATCTATTACCATGACAAGGACATCGGTCATTGGGACACGGTGAAGCTCCGTCGGTCCATCGGGTATGTCATCCAACATGTTGGATTGTTTCCACATATGACGATCGAAAAAAATATTGCTTACGTTCCGGAGATCATGAACAACAAGTCCGTTGAAACCCATCAGCGGGTTTTGTATCTTCTAAACATGGTTGGTCTCGGTAAGGAATACCTTAACAGATACCCCCGTGAATTATCCGGCGGGCAGTCACAACGCGTCGGCGTCGCACGTGCGCTTGGAGCCGATCCGGATGTTATTTTGATGGATGAACCGTTCGGCGCAACCGATGAGATCACCCGGCGCAAACTCCAAGAGGAATTAAAACAGATTCATGTCCGCCTGAAAAAGACAATCTTGTTTGTGACGCATGACATCGAAGAAGCGATGACTCTCGGCACAAGAATCGTGTTGATGAAAGAAGGAAGCATTATTCAAGACGGCACGCCTGAGTCATTGGTATTTTCGCCCAAAAATGATTATGTCCGTGATTTTTTCGGCCTCAAAGGGTTCAAAGCATCGATGGATGAAAGCAAATTAAAAGAAATTTATGAGGACATTCTCACAAAGAAAAGAAACCGTAAGGATTTGTTTAATTGATTATCATAAGATGATGAATGACCTTTTTTACAAATGTTCTTTTTGTTATAATGAATGTGATGAGGTGAGGATATGAGAGAATTT
>JAGYMP010000136.1 GCA_018400565.1 Bacilli bacterium
CTTACTTAGTTATCATTATCGCTGCAATGATAAAATCATTGCTTTCAACAATTTGAAATATTATAACAGTCAATTGAAGATTAAAAGCAACAGGCATGACCAACATCCTTTGATGTTTATCGATACGAACGGTGACAATCAAATCAGCAAAAACATATCGACCGAGGAAGCGGAAGCGATCGTGAGTTATGTCAAATCACATCCTGATGAGGATGTCGGTGTCATCACACCTTTCGTCAAACAAAAAGCGACCATCAATGAATTTTTTGAGGAAAACGGCATTGAAGACGTGACCTGCGGAACCATTCACGCCTTTCAGGGAGACGAAAAGGATGTCATTCTGTTTTCGACGGCAATCACAAAGAGAACGCGGGAAAAAACCTACGATTGGCTAAAAAACAACAAAGAATTGATCAATGTCGCCACAACAAGAGCGAGAAAACGATTGGTTATGTACGGGTCGAAGAAACATATACGCCGTTTGAACAAAAAGGATCCCAACAACGATTTTAATGAATTATATCGATACATCCTTAAAAACGGAAAATCCCGCGTCACACCGAAAACGACGTCATCACGCGCTCTGGGGGTTAAACCATTTTCAACGGCAACGGAGAAAGCATTTATGAAAAGTCTGAATCACGCTTTGAATATCACGATGGATCGTCACATCGTTCGCAAGGAAGTACCGATCAGTTCGATTTTTGGCGAGAACATCGCCAAAAAGCAGTTGTTTTATTCGGGACGTTTTGATTTCGTGATTTTCCGTGTGTTAAAAAACAAAGAAGAAGAGCCTGTTTTCGCAATTGAACTGGATGGCCCCGAACATAATCTTGATGAAGAAGTCAAAACACGCGACAAAGAAAAAGAAGCGATCGCCAAGAAACATCATTTGCGATTGATCCGCGTCCCGAATGTGTATGCAAGACGTTATGATTATATCAAACAAATATTGATGGATGCGTTTGTCGTAAGACGGTAAACGATTCAACTTGAGAGGACGATTATCTTGGACGATCTTTATAAAACCATCGGCAAAAACATCAAACGATTGCGACAGGAAAACGACATGACACAACAAGATTTGGCGAATGAGTTGTATGTGTCCCATTCAACGATCAGCCATTACGAAAGCGGCGCGAGACAAATCGATACCAAGACATTGACAAAAATAGCCGATTTGTTTTCGGTTTCCTTGAATGACATGGTCAAAGGGTTGAATAAGAGAACGTCAAACAACGAAAAGAACATCCGATATCTCATTTCGACATTTGATTTCACGGTGCTGGGCAAGCGGAATGACCTTTGGTTTTTCACGGGATACCTGGTTTTTGCCGGCTTGTCTTATCTGTTTGCGCTGTTCATTCCGTTTTTGATCTTATCGTCAGTTTACCTTGTTTACTCGTCAATCAGATTGATCAGGCAAATCAGACGGCATCACGTTTTCGTGCCCATTTATGAAAATGAAGAGAAAACCATGACCCAGACCTCAACAAACGAGTCCTTGTTCTGGGGCGAAAAAGCAATCATCGTTTTATTGCTCGTCTCGGGATTCATCGTTTATCCGATAGGTTTCGACCTTGTTTTTGAAGACAGTGGCGTGACGCTATGGTTCACGTTGTGGTTTGTGTTCACATTCGGATTGTCCGTATACACCCTGATATCCGAGATCATCAGATATCGGCCAAAAAAAGGGATTTCCATTGATAAGGGAAGCACGTATCTGGGCTTGTTCAAATACAAACTGCTGCATTTGTTCTATTTGCTTCCCTTTGTGTTGTTTGTTATGACACTCGCTTACGAGAATGTCCTCATCATTGATACTACACTGCAACATCTCATTGTGATCTTCGGACTGCTCATGAATGCCATGGGCTACTTGCTTTATCATTATGAGATCATAAGAAAAGCAGGGTACCATGTGCACTGAAGTTCACGGGTTGTGACATTGTTTGACGAATCAATGGGTCATCTTTTCTTATGGCAAAACCCATGGTAGGATGATGACATCTTACACAAGGAGGGTTTCATATGGGTTTGTTTCCATACGATATTTTGGTATTCGGTGTCATCATTTTTTCAGTCATCGCTTTTTTCCGGACCCCGAGGGGGAAAGGTGTTCTCGGTGAATGGAGTGTCCGTTTTTGGTTGAGGGGATTAAGA
>JAGYMP010000137.1 GCA_018400565.1 Bacilli bacterium
GAATAAAAGTTATCTGTTCATCTCCGGCAACAAACCCGCCAACATCCAAAACGCGGATATCTTTGATGCGGATGCGGTCATCTTCGATGTTGAGGATGCGGTCGCCCCTGAAGAGAAAGACGCCGCCCGTCAGCTCATCCGCCAATATCTCAGCGATCTATATCCAAAAGACATCCACGTGTATGTGCGCATCAACGGTGTCGATTCAGTGTGGTTTGACAACGATTTCGCATTGTTGGGAAAACCCTCCATCAGCGGCATCGTCCTGCCCAAAGCCACCGAAGCCAACATCACTGCATGCGAACGTAAACTAAACACAACGAAAAAAGACCGGGGTGTCATCGCCCTGATCGAATCACCGCGGGGAATCACCGAAGCACCGGGGATTGCCGCGCGGTCCGTGGTAAAGGGGCTCATGTTCGGGGCCGAGGATTATTCGCTGGTAATGAACATCGACCGCCATCAGGCGGATACGGCGCTCAACCATGCCAGGAACACCGTTGCCATCAGTGCGAAAGCTTACGGCAAAGAAGCGATTGACACGCCGTATCCCGACATGCGCGATCAAACCCGTTTTGAGGAAGAGACAAAAGCCGCCCGCAGAATGGGATTCACGGGGAAGGCCTGCATCCATCCGAGCCATGTTGCATTCATCAATCGGACGTTCATGCCGTCTGACGATGAAATCGTCTGGGCGGAGAAAATCATCGCCGCCGCAGAGAAACATCCGAACGAAGGCGTGTTCGCATTGGACGGCAAGATGATCGATGAACCGATCATCGCCCATGCGAAAGCCATCCTTGCTGAGGCGAACCAAGATGAATGAGGGAGTGACGGCTCTGCGAAATCGATGCCTCAATCATTTGCCCGATAAACTCAAGCCCTTCAAAGGAAGCAATAAACACACATCGATGTCACATACGGCCATTCCTGAAACAAAACCAGACAAAGATGTGGTTTTTTACCATCGGCTTGATGACGTGTTCAGGGATCTGAAGATCAAAAACGGCATGACATTATCGTTTCACCACCATTTGAGAAACGGCGACAAGGTCGTGAATAGGGTGTGCGAGAAAATCGGGCACACCGACATCAAGAGCATCAACCTTGCACCCTCGGCCGTCTTTCCCGCTTACGATAAACTGGCCGATCTGATTGAAAAGGGAAAGGTTCATGATCTCCACACCAATTACATCAGCGGAAGAACCGGGGATCTCATCACGGACCACCGGCTCACCGGCATGTTGAGGATGAACACACACGGCGGTCGGGCAAGGGCGATTTCCTCGGGTGATTTGCACATCGATGTGGCTTTTCTGGCCACACCGGCCGTCGACAAAAAAGGCAACGGCAGCGGAGCATACGGAGAGAATGCCTGCGGGACACTCGGTTATGCCATGAGTGATCTCAAATATGCCGATCATGTCGTGCTGGTGACGGATAACGTCACGGATGCATTGGAGGACATTGATTTCGACCATGCGTATGTGGATGCCGTGTTAATCGTCGATCACATCGGTGATGCGAAAGAAATTGTTTCCGGCACGACAAAGATTACCACACATCCCGTGAATCTGAAGATTGCCCATATGACGGCGCAGCTTCTAAAAGAACTCGGCATGGTCAAAAACGGATTTTCCATGCAGACGGGAGCCGGCGGCACATCGCTTGCGGTAGCTGCCGAGATCAAGCGATACATGGAAGAGAAGAACATCAGGGGATCGTTCGCATCCGGAGGCATCACCGG
>JAGYMP010000138.1 GCA_018400565.1 Bacilli bacterium
GAGTAGTTCATCGGCATAAATGGGTTTTTCCAGCACACATTCGACACCCAGCTCGTTCGCCCGTCTGATCGTCGTCGGGGTTTTGTTATGGGAGATCATGATGAAAGGAATGTCGGAATGATTCCCGCTCACATTCAGTTTGTCCTTGAGTGCGAATCCGTCCAGTTTCGCGAGATTGATTTCGCTGATGATGATATCCACCGTTTCGTTTTCGATGGTTTCAAGGGCCTGATACACATCATTCCTGATAAGGATGTCATATCCTTCACGTTTAAAAATTCTTGAAACAATGCCCTGATTGATTTCATCTTCATCGATCAGAAGAATGCTGCCGGGTGTGTATCCGCCTTCAATATTGGAAAAAACGACACCGGCTTTGCTTTTTTCATCCGACAATCGCAGACGCTGTTCGGCTTTCTGGAAAGCCAGATCGATTTTCTCAAGCGGTGAATCCGCGTTGATTTCCGCAAAGAACACCCCGCCTGCCTTCAAAGAGATGTCTTCGATGAATAAATCGGAATGGCCGGTCTCATAACGGATTTTGCCGTACACATCACGGATTTCATCCATGCGCGTATCCTTGAAATACACCAGCAAACCCGGCCCGTTCTGTTTAAAGACATGGGCTTTGTCCTTAACGGCACCGTCGATGATCTGTGCCAGTTTCCGCAATGTTTCATCGCCCTGCTCAGATGAGTATTTTTGGTTGATGAGGTTCAGCTCGCGGATCTGTACGATAATCAGGGCATGGTTGTTGAAGTCTTCTTTTTTGAAATCTTCTTTCAGCATCTCCCTGAGTGTGTCTTCGTTGTATAAACCCCCGATTCGGGATTGTTTGATTTTTTCTTTGTCTTGCTTAAGCCTGTCACCCATCGCCTCGATTTCCTTTTCAAGAGCGATCTGGTTTTCGGAAAGTGTGTCGACTTCCTCAAGCTTGTCCTTTAACCGCGAGGCATAGATGGTCGGCCTTTTGATGTGATGCATCCGCACATAGCGTTTGACGAGCGATTCCAAAACCAAAAGCCATTTCAATCCTTTTTTCACATAAATGTGATGGAAGAAATAATTCCATAATTTGTATTTTTCAAGTGATGTCTCTTCGATTGAAAGTGTCTTGGGATTTAATTTGATCTCACTGTCTGCGAACACATCCAGGATATCTCTCTCATCCGTGATGGTCTTGAGCCGGATCAGCATGTGTTCCAGCATCGATATGAAGTTCAATGCCTGTTTCTCTCTTTTCTTGTCTTCCATGACATAACGGTTGTTGTAAAAATCCAAATCATAAAGGGTGCGGATGACGGAATCCACCCATTCCTTTCCGATCGGCGTTCCGTGTTGCGGCAAAATGCGGTCGATCTGCATTTTGCTCAGCGACTTCATGATGGGACGGAGAAAATCGCTTGATGGCATGTAGCGTTCATGAAAGGCGCGCATTTTCTCAAGATAAGAGGGATCGACTTGTGTTTCATACTGATGGTCGACCGCACTGAAGAGATCGCCCGAAAACAAACTGCGGGTCATCTCATCATAGGTCATGAACGATCCCGGGTGATGCAAAAAAGGTGTCGGGATGAACGAAAGGATCCGGTCTTCACTGACCCTCAACCCGAAATTGAGGGATTCGATCGTGATAATCTCGCTGTCGATGCCGTAATACCTGAGAAAATCAAGCGAAGTCTGCGATGTGATGATTTTTGCTTTCATGCCGGCTTTCTCAAACAAAGGCAGCGATCCCGCAAGATCGACATCGGGATGGGAGATGATGCAATGCGTGACCTGAGAGATGTCCGCCAATGTCTGCAGGTTCTTTGACACGACGTCAAAATCCCTGACGTTGCCGGGCTCAAACAAGACGGTGGCTTCCTCACCGACCAAAAGATACGGGTTGCACTGGATATTCCCGTCATTCACACGTTTCCCGATATGATGGATATCGATTTCTTTTGATATGTTCATTGAACATCCCCTCTTCATCCAACCGTCGACACAAAACATGCAAAACACATGTAACCATGTCATCATGATGCTTACATTATATCAAAGTCTTCTTCAAAAAACACGGCTCTATCGGTCTTTTATCATGATTTCAAATGATAAACCCCCTGAACATCAAAAAAACCGATGCTCCCACGGAATGATTCGTGAAACGCATCGGTCATGCATGGTGTTAAAACTCATTGTGTTTCAGACTCAAAGGTTTTCTTTGTCAGGACCATATAAACATGATCTTTGCCAAGATGATCGTCAGGGTGTGTCTTTTTGTCAAATCCAAGTTTTTCATAAAGAGCCAATGCTTTTCCATTATCTTTGTGTGGATCGACGTAAGCCATTTTTGCGTTTCCCTCGGAAAAGGCATGCCCGACGGCATGTTTCAACCCCTGATAAGCAATCCCTTTCCCGCGGGCTTTTTTGAACAGCTTGATATCCAATGCGGCGTTTCCGCCGGGATCGACGCGATAATGGGCTTCCCCGCAATAACCGATCTCATCATGATACAAAGAATAATGCTTGCGTTTCGCATCGGCGTTGACGACAGGCAACCAATTTTCGATCAATGTTTCTTCTGTCACGCCCAAACCTTCGGGAAACCCGACATGCCGCATGACATCCCCGTCATTCCAAAGACGGACGATGTGGGGGATATCTTCTTTGCTTGTTTCCCTGATGTCAATCTTTGTCATCTTGTCGTTTTGTCTTCTTTCCCCGGTCACGTAGTTCCCACCATGTTTGCCGCATCTTGGGAAGGAAGAGCTGATTGTGGTAAAACTGAAGTGTGTTTCCGACGACGCTGTAACGCGTCCCGTTTTCATAGGCACGTCTCATGGCCAGAGAAAGACATGCTTTTCCCAGACCCTTTTTTCGATGTTCGGGCACTGTGCACACGGGTTCCACATAACACATCTCATCGTCCTTCAGATGCCAAAGACCCGCATGGGACACATAGTTGCCTGCTTTATCCTTGGCAACGATCATCAACCGTTTATCGAGATAGGGACTCGACAACATTGTTTTTCTCATATACATGTCATCTTCATCATCCATTCTGGGCTCACCCTCATGGTTAAACCCTAGAAACAGACAATCCGAATACTTCCCATAATCCCATTCCTCGTCCATCGAAGCGAGCGAATATCCCTCCGCCAGGTTGACTTCGGGGGCCTCGGTCATATATTTGATGGAAAGCCGCTCATCCATCTCAACCGGCACAAACCCCTCTGAAACCGCGATGGCCTGAAGCCGGTCATCCCTGTCATCGATGATGATTCTGAGCATGCCGTCTTCGGCACAGAGATGCTTTTTTGCATACATGACCATCTCTTCTTTGAGATCATCATAAGCGGGATCCACGACCATGTGCACATAGCCATATTCGAGTTCATGGGTCACAAGGGCCACAATTTCGCCGTCATCCTCCCAGATGCCGATATCGCTCCGTTTTTCCTCATCATCGACCGGCCGGCTGATCATCCAGGCCCACCGTCCCCATGTGAAATTCAAATTGGCGGCATGGGTGATTTCATTCACATCGCGCAAGAAATCATGGACGCGGTGGTAATCTTCATTAAATCGATTATTTTCATCATAATCATACGTTCGCTGTCTGATGCTCATTCTTCTTTCCTCCTGTATGTAATATTCGTTTTTATTTTACCAAGGAAAATACGTTAAAGCAACATTTTTCATTAAAGGATGACCGTTTCTTCTTTGGTTCCTTTAAGACACCTTCCCTAACTCTCAAAGCATCCAAATAAAGCAGACTTGTCCAAAGGCTTCAGGAGGAGGCAGAAGGGGGCGTGACTAGAAATAAAACGGGATGTTTTGTTTTATGGCAGACGGAACCGGATCGTTATCACATACGATGTCAATGGTCCCGGGATAATCCATCATCAGTCTGATTCCCTTCTCATCCTTTCTCAAAGTGTATTCGACGGCACCTTCATCGATGAGGAACCGTGAGGAGACACGTCCGACCGGCACATTGTCCAAAGGCGAAATAATATATGTTTTTGGTTGTCCCGGCAATCTTCTGAAATTCAAATAATACCTTTGGAGCAACGCAACCGGGTAAGAACCCCAGGCATGGGAGTGTGATTCCATATCATCGAAACCCTCCCAAAGGGTTTTCCCGTTCTTTTCCAGCATGCTCTCCCAGCCCCTTTCATATCCGAACAGATACTGATATGCCGATTTGAAACGACCGTTTTCCAACAAGGCCTCAAGAACCTCGCGTCCGAGGATGATGCTCGAAGAAAAACCAGAGCTTTCGATATGATTCAATACATGGTTTATCTCA
>JAGYMP010000139.1 GCA_018400565.1 Bacilli bacterium
GATCGGTTTTTGTGACACCGTCACACCGATTGACCAAGAAGGCGTCAAAGCTCTGTTCTTCAAAATGATCGACGAAGAAGACATTGACGTGCTTTTGCACGCGCAGGTTTTTGATGTCATCATGGACGATGAAACGATCACCGGCGTTAAGGTGATGACAAAAAGCGGTGAGAAGACATTCAGATCACCCGTGGTCATTGATGCGACCGGTGACGGTGATGTCGCGAAATTCGCGAAAGCGGATTACATCCACGGACGTAAAGAGGATCAACTCACCCAGCCGATGACGATGATTTTCCAAGTCGGCGGCGTCGATGTCGATCTCCTGAGAGAAGCGATCAAGAACAATCCCGGTGATTTTGTCATCCGGGATGATTATGATTTTGGTTACGTCGGTATCTCAGGCTTCTTTTCACTGATCAAAAAAGCAAAAGACAAGGGCGATTTGGACTTGCCGAGGGACCGCGTCCTTTTATTCGAAGAAACCTTGCCGAACCATGTGTCAATCAACATGACACGTGTGCAGGGACTTTCCGGCGTCGATGCTTTTGAACTCACGAAAGCGGAATTATCGGCCCGAAGACAAATCGAAGAAGCTTTCAGGTTTTTGAAAACATACGTCCCGGGTTTCAAGGATGCCTACATCGCACGTACTCCCTCTAAAATCGGTGTGCGCGAAACCAGGCACATCTTCGGTGAATATGTGGTCGACACGGAAGATGTCTTAAAAAAACGTTCCTTTGATGATTCGATTGCAATGTCCGGGTTCCCGATGGACATCCATTCGCCCTCCGGTGATGATTTGGAATTGTTTGATCAGACCGAGGACATGGCGTTTGAGATTCCCATGCGGGCATTGTTGCCGAAAAAAATCAACAACCTCATCGTTACCGGGCGCTGCATCTCGGCCACGCATGAAGCATCGGCATCCCTTCGCGTCACACCGACGGTGATGGCGATCGGCGAAGCGGCCGGCGTGCTTGCGGCATTGTCCGTCAGGAATGGAGTGTCTGTCAAAAAGATCGATCACAAAGATGTGCAGGCCGTACTCAAAAAACAAAACCAGGTGTACAAACGACCATGACATACACCATAGACGATTTCAAACAAGCCAAGACGGGGCATGGCCCCGTTAAGGAAAAACCGAATAAGCAAGCTTGTTTCCAAGGCGCCTGGTACTTCAAGGCCCTTAGCGAAAGAGCGATGTGGCTAGGTATCGAAGCCACTGTGAGGCTTCCTGAGTTCTTTCCCGATGATGACCGAAAAGAAACGATCACCCAAAACGGCAAAACAATCACACGCTATCTTGATACACCGTCCGTTTATTTCGGTGGATCGGCCGATGATGAAACCGACATCGGTTTCGGTTATTTCCGTGGTCTCAGAAATGGTGGGATCAGCGATGATAAATTCACGTTCCGTCCCTTCTGGCGTACGATATACAAAGAAAACGGCAAAGAGGTCAATCGCTATCTGGGCACACCGATCGAAGACACGGCCCATTATTATTACCCCGGGGACAAAGTGAAGGTGAGACTCGTCTCGGAAAAAGAAGATGAACTTTCTTTTTCGGTCGAACTGATCGAAAAAACCACGATCCCCCGTTACGCCGAATGCCGGGAAACCATCGGTGAAACAACTGATTTGTTGATGCGGGGCATCAAAGCACCCGGCAATCAAATCGGCACATCGGAATATAAATTCGTGCATGCCATCGACCAATACCACAACGAGGG
>JAGYMP010000140.1 GCA_018400565.1 Bacilli bacterium
GCCTCGTGCATGCGGATGGAATGTTCCTGGGGGATGTATTCATCCGCTTCACCATGCACGAAAAAAATCGGCACGGTCGCTTGTTTGACAGCCTCGATGGGTCTGACCTCTTTGATATCGGCCCTGGTTGCCAGTTTGAAGAAGAGATTTGCCCCCGGCAGGAAAACCCGGGGAGGCAAATGATGAAATTCTTTGAGTTGATAAGACATCAATTCCCATAAATCGGCAAAGCCGCAATCCGCAATGACAAAATCAACGCGATCATCATCGGCCTGTTCCAGAAGACACGTCGCCGCACCCATCGATTCGCCGTACAGGCCTAAGATAATATCATCCCCGTAAGTCGCGATCACATAGGTGACAATCGTCTCCAGATCGTCTTTTTCATAATGGCCGAGTGTCGTGTGGTTGCCGCCTGATTCCCCGTGAAAAGGTTCATCATACATGATGACGTTGTAATTCTGTTTACGCATCGATACCGCATATTTGACACTGCCGTGATGGGTATAGGTATATCCGTGGGCGATGATCACGTATTTTTTGCTTGGCCTCGGCGCAGCGATATAATAAGCTTTCAACCCGTATCCGTGCCGCGAAGGCACGGTAAAAGCTTCTTTTTCCCACATATCATAGCGTGCCATGATGCCGGGATGCCGTTCATCTTCCAGTGTTTTCGTCTCGAGCAGCGATTTTCTCATCGGATGATACAAAGACCGGGCAATGTAAAATGTAATCAGCAGATAGACGAATCCGATCGCGACGATGATTGAAGAAATCACATAAATCCACGTTTCCATGATTCTATCCTTTCTCCCTCTCCCTCACCATCATTTTACCATAAGATAAGGGATGTGTGTGCGAAGATGATGAAAATTACCGACGGTCATTCTTGCAAAAGGTCATGGTAAACACCTTTTTTGGCGACCAGGGATGCATGGTCACCGCTTTCCAAAATACCGTTTTTCCCGAGCACGAGAATTTTATCGGCATCACGGATTGTGGAGAGACGGTGTGCGATCACGATCGATGTCCGTCCTTTTGATAATTCATTGAACGATGATTGGATCATCCGTTCGGTCACATTATCCAACGAACTGGTCGCTTCGTCCAGAATGATGATTTTCGGCTGTTTCAGAAACAGCCGGGCGATGGCGACCCTTTGTTTTTGGCCGCCCGATAATTTCACGCCACGCTCTCCCGTCAGTGTCATGTAACCATCCGGAAGGCTGATGATGTAATCATGGATATTTGCGCGTTTGGCGGCTGCGACGATCTCTTCGTCGCTCGCGTCGGGGTCCCCGTAAAGGATATTGTCTTTGATCGTCCCGTAAAAGATAAAGACGTCCTGCTGAACATGGCCGATCGCATGCCTGAGGGAAAATAAATCGTATTCCCGGATATCCCTCCCGTCAATCTCGATTTTGCCCGAATCGACGTCATAGAAGCGGGGAATCAATTTGGAAATCGTTGATTTCCCGACACCCGTCTCACCGATCAATGCGACGGTTTCTCCGGGCTCAACGATAAGATTGAAATGGTCGAGAACCATTTCACCGCCCTTTTTGTAGTTGAACGAGACATCATCAAAAACGATTTTTCCTTCGGGATCCTCAAGTTTCGGCGCATCCGGTGTGGGAACGATTTTTGGTTCGATCTGCATCACCTGATAAAACTTCTCAAATCCGCTCATGCCCCGTTGGATCTGTTGCATGGTTGAAATCATCCGGTTGATCGGTCTGGTGAGAAAACTGATGTATAAATAATACGTGAAAAGATCGACGTAATCGATATGGCCGTTATACACGAACACACCACCGATCACCAGCACCACCAGATTCAATATCTGCAACAAGAACTCATTGCCGACCTGGAAATACCCGAGTTCATGATAAACTTCTTTGGATGAATAGGCATACGATTCGTTGTAGTCGGAAAACCGGTCCAGTTCAAATTCTTCGTTGTTGTAGGCTTTTGTGAGCCGGATGCCCGAGAGCGAACTTTCGATTTTGCTGTTCAATTCGGCATGGGCACGCCTGACAGACCGCTGTGCGTCCAACAGTTTCTTTCGACGCCATGCAGAATAAACGACGACCAGGATCACAACCGCGAAAATCAGCACCGTCAACAACAAGTTGATTGTTGCGAGATAGATGAACGAACCGATGAACATAATACCCGAAATAAACAAATCCTCGGGCACGTGATGGCTCATTTCAGCGATGTCATGCAAATGATTGGTCAGATAGCTCATCAATACGCCGGTTTTGTTGTCATCATAAAACTCATAATCCATCTCTTCGAACTTATGGAAAAGGTCCCTGCGCATGTCCCGTTCGATGTACGCACCCATCATATGTCCCTGATAGGCGATGAAAAATTTGAGCCGTGCGCGAATGATGTAAATGAAGAAAAGCGACATTCCGACGTAAAGGATCATTTTCATGCTTTGGTTGGGAATGAAGTCGTTCAAGATCGCCCGTGTCGCGATCGGATACAACAAATCAACGCCCGCGACAAAAAAAGCGCTGATCAGATCCTTGATCAACAATCCTTTGTGTGCTTTGTAGTAATGGATAAATTTTTTAAGCATGGACATCGCTCCGTAATTTAGTCAATCAAAATAAATTATAGCATGAATCGGACATTTTTTTAACAGTTTTGCGTTTATAAAAGGGCCCTTGCGGGCCCGTTTATATTTTTCAGGTTTCCATCAGGAAGGTCGCTTCCATATCCGCCACGGAAAGGGCGAACGCCAAAGGAAATTTTTCAAAGGCGTTTCCGACCAGCGCCACATCGTCCTTATGCGAAAAGCCCATATGGAAACGGATTGCGAAGGCTTCTTCCCGGGTCAGCCGCATGAAACCGGAAATCATGTACACCGATTTTTCGCCATGCCCGTATGGAAGATCGTCCTCAAAACGATAGTATGGCACTTTTACCCATTGCCCCTGTTCGTTTTTTGCGTTGCGCATGGTTTTTTTATATACGTTGATTTTACATAAATCATGCAACAGGGCAATGATCGCAATACTTTCCTCGCTGGGATTGATACCGTAAACCTCCCTCACGGTCGGCCTTGAGAGATAATCAACCAAAGCATGGTAAACGTTGAGCGAATGCTGGGTCAAACCGCCTTCTTCTGACAGATGGAATCGGGTCGAGGCGGGAGCCGTGAAGAAGTCACTTTGTTCGGATTGGAGAAATTCCAACAATTCATCCGCGCCTTCGCGGTGGATGTGTTTTTTGTAAAGGGTCACGAACTCGTCTTTGGCCAAGTCGTTCACCTCGGTTCACAGTACACAGCGGTCGCCGGTACCTCGTGGGTTTTATGTTTTAACTGCACGGGAACCATCACACTGGCAACATCAATGATCTCGTAAAATGCCTGTGTGGACAAATCCTGGATATACTTCCCGGGCTCAAGCGCCTCATCCTCGTTGTCGCCGAAAAACACGAACACATCATCCTCATCATATCGCTTTGCGTGATAGGTGAGAAGTTTGTCGACTTTGGTCGGTTCCTCCAATTTATCCGTGATGATGAATTTGTACGGATTCTCCAGATTGAAACGTTGCCGGAGTTGTTCCTCCAAAATCGTTTCCGATATGGTCCCTTTTGCTTTTTTCCAAGACTTCTTGGCTTTGTTTTTGAGGGTGAGACCCAGGTTTCTGAAACGACTTCTCATATCATTTTTATCCATCGCCATCACCTAGAAAAGACCGATGATCTCATCATCGATGACATCCATGTTCTCATAGGCACCATGACTGGGAAGCCCGGGCATCGTCATCACTTTCCCGGTCAGTGCCACGATGAATCCGGCACCGATTGAGGGT
>JAGYMP010000141.1 GCA_018400565.1 Bacilli bacterium
TCCAACAAACCGAATCTCGGACACTTCGAAAAAGCAGAAACGACACCTAAGCGCTACGTAAGGGAAATCCGTTTGGCCGATATGGCCGAATACGAGCCCGGCCAGGAGCTCAAATGCGATATATTTGACGCCGGTGATTATGTAGACGTGACAGGAAAGTCGAAAGGCAAGGGTTATCAAGGTGTGATCAAGCGTCACAACTTTGCGACCGGACCCAACTCGCACGGTTCAAAATATCACCGCGGCGTCGGATCGATGGGTGTCATCGATCCCAATCATATTCGAAAAGGAAAGAAAATGCCCGGGAGAATGGGCGGACGTAATGTGACGATCCAGAATCTCACTGTCGTCAAAGCCGACCCGGAGAAGAACGTCTTGTTGATCAAGGGAAGCGTGCCAGGCGCGGAAAAATCATTCGTGACCGTCAAACACGCTATCAAGAAATCCCAGTGAGACGTTGATTGGAAGGAGGAAACGCTATGCCCACATTACAAATCATGAATCAAACGGGAGAATCCGTGGAGAAACTCGAATTGGCGAAAGATGTCTTTGACGTCGAAGCCAATCCGCAGGTTATCTATGACGTGATTCGAAGCCAACGCGGCGCGATGCGTCAAGGCACGCATATGACGAAAAACCGTTCGGCTGTTCGCGGCGGAGGCAGAAAGCCTTATCGCCAAAAAGGTACGGGACGCGCCCGGCAGGGTACCATCCGTGCACCGCAATACGTCGGCGGCGGAGTTGTCTTCGGACCCACACCCCGAAATTATGAATACAAAACAAACAAGAAAGTACGTCGCTTGGCGATGCGCTCGGTTTTATCCGATAAAGTCAAAGAGAATGCGCTCATCGCCATCGACAAAGTCGATTTGGAAAACTACAAAACAAAGGAAATGGTGGCTCTTTTCGACAGCGTCAAAGCTGAAGGGAAAATTCTCTTTGTTGTCGAAGCGTTCGAGGAGGGTATCGTCCGCGCAACAAGAAACATCGCGAACGTGATACTCATGAGACGAAATCATCTCAGTGTTTATGACATCATGAACGCCGACTGCATCGTTGCCACCAAAGAAGCGTTGACGAAGATTGAGGAGGCGTTGAGCTGACATGGAACATGTTGATGTGATCAAAAAACCCATCGTCACGGAAAAAACGACGATGTTGTCCGAACAACGGAAATACACGTTCGAAGTCGACAAAAACGCCAATAAGATTCAAATCAAACAAGCCGTCGAAGAACTCTTCGACGTCAAGGTTGAAAAAGTCAATGTCATCAACGTGAAGAAGAAGCCAAAACGCGTCGGTCAATACGAAGGTTACACCAAAGGCGTCTCCAAAGCCGTTGTGACCTTGGCCGAAGGTCAATCGATTGACGTTTACAAAGCATAAGAGGAGGATGTGAAACATGGCTATCATAAA
>JAGYMP010000142.1 GCA_018400565.1 Bacilli bacterium
AAGAGTGTCGATGTCAATATCAAAATCCACGCGGCCTTTGACCTGGATGCGTGTCGCCTCAGCGGGATGCAGGACTTCCCTGTGGATGACTTCGGGATCGATGAGATTCATTTTTTTGGCGATTTCGATGGCCGCGACCTCCGCATGTTCTTGATCGACGGGGAGTGTCATGTCAACGACGAGTGTGCCGTCCGCTAACCATTCAACTTCTGGTTTTATGCGTGAAGAATCTCTGTATTCAGCGGTTTCCTTTAATCGTTCATGGACATTGTCGCGGGGATCGAGTTCGTTGATGTATTGGATTTTTGAGCGGTCGTCAAATGTCGAACCACCAATTAATGTGCTTGGGTCGTCCTCATCCGACAAGTTGTATTGTGCGAGATTGTTGTAACCAAAATGCGCGGGAACGGGTGCGAAGTAATCATTGTCGCGTTCATAAATCGTGTTCGCACCGATACCTTTGTCCATCATACGTCGGATACCGTCACCGTTCCGTTCGGGATAATAACCCGAATCGATGAAAAAGCCTTTTTCAACCGCTTTGAAATAACCACCCTCATCAAGTAGTTCTTCCATGAATAAAATGGCACGCTCTTTAAGCTCACGGATTTTGTCCGGTAAATATCCTGTTGTTTTAAGGTCGACCATGGCTTTGAGATCGTCAAGGCCGATGAGTGTTTGCTTTGCGGTATCACAAGCCTCGACGTTGTACATGTGCCAGGGCACATTGCGACCTTCGTCGGGCGTGATGGTCGATTGGATGTCCGCTGAAGTGAGCTTGGATATAAGCATGTTCAAGACATGCGTGACCGTTGCGTCGCGTGTTGAGGATTCCATGTATTTTGTGTTCATCTGGGCGCGCATTTTGTATTCGGAGAAGAAGTCACGAAGCGCGACCGCATAAGGTAAATTGACTTTTATGTCGGGAGCCGGGGATGCGATGGGGGGGACGGTTGAAAGGGCAATCAATGATTGTTTCATGCCGGCTTTCACGCTGAAAAGCGAATTGATCGCATGTTGGACCATGAGTTCCGGCATGACCTTCCAGGCTTCCATGGCGGTTGCGTTCGCATTATGTGCACCGTCGATTTGGAGGATGTTGTGGTTTGCCATGATGCGTTTTGATTCCGCGGCATCCACAAATGATCTGAGCATGTTGATGTTGCGATACAACACGTTATATTGAGGATCCTGATGAGCGCCGTTGACACCTTCCTCGGCGAACATGACGGCGATGTCCGGTCCGGCGACGCCGGACACA
>JAGYMP010000143.1 GCA_018400565.1 Bacilli bacterium
TATGCACACACGTTTTGAAAGGAAGATACCCATGGAATATGTCAATGACCGTTTGATTGAAAATGTCGCAAAAGAATTGGATATCCGCATTCCGCAAGTCATTGCCGTGCTTGATTTACTGGAGGAAGGTAACACGGTCCCCTTCATCGCCAGATACCGGAAGGAAAAAACCGGATCGTTGGACGAGGAAGACATCCGGAAAATCGAGAAGGAACACGAATACGGCAAAAACCTCGCCGAACGCAAGGAACAGGTTTTAAGACTCATCGATGAGAAGGATATGTTGACCGATGAGCTTAAAAACGAGATTCTTGCCTGCGAGAAATTGGTTGATGTCGAGGATTTGTACCGTCCGTACAAAGAGAAGAAAAAGACCAAAGCCACGGAAGCCATCAACAAGGGCCTTGAACCTTTGGCAAAAGCTATCATGGCATTTCCCGAAGATAAAGAGCCGGAGACGATGGCGGAAGATTATGTGAATGACGATGTCCCAACCGTCAAAGATGCTTTGGAGGGTGCGGGATACATCATCGCCGAATCGGTGTCCGATGAAGCGAGCTACCGCAAGTGGATCCGGACATTCACGATGGAGAACGGCACCATCGTCACAAAAAAGAAGAAAAAAGCCGAAGATCCCTATCAGACATACAAAAACTATTATGCATATGAAGAACCGCTTAAAACCATCAAACTTTATCGGATTCTGGCCATCAACCGTGCAGAGAAGGAAAAAGTCATCACCGTTAAGATCTCTGTCGATCAAGACAAGATTTTTGATTATCTTTATGCCCGGGAGATCGGCGAGAAAGATTCACCTGTCATCCCTTTGGTGAAAGAGGCGATAAAAGATAGCTACAAACGCTTGATATCCGGCGCCATCGAAAGGGAAATCCGCAGTGATTTCACCGAAAAGGCCGAAGAACAAGCAATCCATGTTTTTTCAGAAAATCTCAAATCGCTTTTGCTCCAGGCGCCCCTCAAAGGTAAAATCGTCATGGGCGTCGATCCCGCTTTCCGAACCGGCTGCAAGTTCGCGGTCATCGATCCTTATGGATCGTTTGTCACCAAGGACGTGATTTACCCGCATGAAACATCGAAAGGGAAAACGGCCGATCCGAAGAAAGTTGCCAAAGCCAAAGCGACGATGCTTAAGACCATCGACGAACACGATGTTGAAATCATCGCCATCGGCAACGGGACGGCTTCACGTGAGACAGAAGCGTTCATTGCTGATTTGATCAAAGAAAACAACCTCACGACAAAATATGTGATTGTGAGCGAAGCCGGTGCGTCCGTTTATTCGGCATCGGAGACAGCGCGCGAGGAATTCCCCGACTTTGCCGTTGAGGAACGGTCCGCCGTCAGTATTGCCAGACGTCTTCAGGATCCACTCAGTGAACTTGTCAAGATCGATCCAAAAGCGATCGGTGTCGGTCAATACCAACATGACGTGACTCAGTTGAAATTGGAAGATTCGCTTGATTTCGTGGTAACATCCGCGGTAAATCAAGTCGGCGTCAACGTCAACACGGCATCATCCTCTTTGCTTAAGTATGTGTCCGGTCTGTCATCCAATGTCGCGAAGAATATTGTCGCCCACCGGGAAGAGAACGGACCTTTCACATCACGTGAGGCATTGAAAGACGTCAAACAATTCGGCCCGAAAACCTTTGAACAGGCGATTGGGTTTCTCAGAATCATGAATTCGGAAAACCCCTTTGATGCGACACCGATTCATCCCGAGAGTTATGACGATGCGAAACGCGTGCTTGCTTATCTGGAATTAATGCCTGAAGACATCGGCACAAAAACATGCATCAAAAGGATTGAGAGAACATCTCATATGCAGATGGCCGAAGATCTGGACATCAATACGATTCTTCTCCAGGATATCCTCGATGCGTTTGAAGCACCGGCAAGGGATGTGCGTGATGATTATCCCCAGCCGCTTTTGAAAAGCGAGTTGCTTAATCTAAAAGACATGAAACCGGGCATGAAGGTACAAGGCACAATCCGCAACGTCGTTGATTTCGGTGCATTCGTCGATGTGGGCATCAAAGAAGCCGGCTTGGTCCACATATCCAAACTGAGCAAACGTTATGTCAAGCATCCCATGGATGTCGTTTCTGTCGGTGACATCGTGACCGTCTGGGTCGAATCCGTTGACATCGACCGAAAACGCCTTCAACTGACGATGCTTGATCCGACCAAGGAATAATTTTGCCTGAATTATCCATATTGGTGTTGATTTTTCATAATATACGTTATAATGAAAGTATCTAAAACTACCCTAAAGGAGGGTAAATCATGAAAAAGTTATTCGAAGATTATGGCTGGTTGCTAAAATTCATTCTTGCGGCTATTTTATTGGCTGTCGGTATCTGGATGGTGTTCGCCGATGACATTATTTTTGCGATTACCGGTTTTGCGATAGTGATCTTTTCCATTTTCCGCGTCATCCCTCTTCTCAGAACGCTTGAGAATGAACTCTTAAGAACGGTCAATCTCATCGAAATCATTTTTGACACCATTTTGGGTGCCTTGATGGTTTATGTCGCCTTCACACAGACCGAGAGTGACTCGTGGGATTCCTGGCTCGCCGCTTATAAGTGGATGCTGGCCGGATTCTTCTACATCCGAGGTGTCATATTCCTGTCATCGACCGTGTTTTGGAGCGAAAAGACGGAAGTTCCCAAATTCATCTTCCATCTGGTCATTTTCACGCTCGCTCCCGTGATCATTATGTGGGATGATTTCAGACCGCAGACATTGGGTATTCTTTTCTTGTTTATGTCCATCTTCGGTACGATTTATCTTTCCTTTGACGGGTACGGCGGATACAGCAGATACCGCCAACGTTACAAAGCGAAGACCAAAAAAGACAAGAAAGAAAAAGAGGAAAAAGAACAACCTGAAAAGGGTGTTCCCAAGCCGGGCGATGAGGATAGCATCCCGAATGTGCCTTATGATAAGGATGACAAAGACGAAGATACATACGTTAACTGATTTTTGTTGACAGCCGGCATGAAATACGGTAATATAGTAAATGCTGGCTGTTTACGGAGTAATACTCAAGTGGTTGAAGAGGCGCCCCTGCTAAGGGTGTAGGTCGGGAAACCGGCGCGAGAGTTCAAATCTCTCTTACTCCGCCAGGTTGAAAATACAGGCGGCGAGAATCGCCGCCTTTTTCTTTCATCTTAACCATATAATTTTGGAGGAGTACCCAAGAGGTTGAAGGGGCTGGCTTGGAAAGCTAGTAGGCCGTTTATCCGGTGCAGGGGTTCAAATCCCCTCTCCTCCGCCACATTGATAACAGACAGTAAATTGGACACTAAAAGTTGGACATTTGCTGTTTCAATATAAAAAAGACCGTCAGTAATGACGGTTTTATTTTG
>JAGYMP010000144.1 GCA_018400565.1 Bacilli bacterium
GAGGGTTTGTCAGGCACCCTCGGTCTCACGCTTTATGAAAACGACCGTGTCGTTTTCTCAGGGACGGGAAAACATGCCGGCCTTGAGATCATGCTTGATGATGCCTGATTGCGGCAAACATTCAGGAAGCATCAACCCGAAACAAAAATTATCGGTTCACGACATGTCACACACCGTTTGGGTTTATCATTGAACACTGTATCATGATACAGTTTATTATGATGCAGTAAAACTTGACAACATGGTGTTTACCATAAAAATCAATGTCTTCATTTGTATTCACGGTTCCATTCCGCGATTTTGTCTTTACCGTACGACATCATCATGCAATAATCCGGTGGGTCGATGGTGTCCTGACACCTTTTCGGGATGGAGAGCCCGTATAAAAACCGAGTATGTTATCGGGATTGTCGGAATCTTCATCAGGTTACTGGAGAATGTCGCAGACATCTGTTTCGGAGTCGGACGTGTAGAGGTATTCCGTGTGACCCTTGATGATTTTATGCATGGCCGCTTGTCTTTGCATTCCTTGATTCCATACCTTGATTTTATCATAACATCATAAGTTCCTTGACGAGATTTCCCTAATATTGATTCTTGTAAAGTGGATTGCTAGATTATGTGGTATAATCATATACAATAATTCATAATTCAATGACAATGATAGATGTGATAAAGATGAAACGATGTCTGACGGTTTTATTGATGATACTGATGGTGATCGGACTTGCCGTCCATGTGAAGGCAGACTTCGGTCCGAAACCGACTACTGATGTGACAATTGAAGGTCTTGACGAACCTTATGATTTTGATTTGCTCGTGTATTCGCCCGATGATGTCGAATTACTTGATGAAGAAACTGTCCAGAGGCAAATTCGCGATTATTACAGCAATGATTTCCCCGATGCTTTGAATGGCTATCAGGATGAGGACGGGTATGTGTCTTATACGCTTTACACGGATCAGCCCCATCATATTTCCCGGAACGAGGATGACCCCGACAAATTCCATGTCGGATACTTCTCACCGCCCGATGTGTTCAAAATAGCGCTTGTGCCGACATCGGGAAATAAAATTATCGTTTCGGAAGTCATCGAGAAAACCATGTTTCACGCCTCCTTCACCTTTGATGTGTCGGATATGACCTTCGGTTCGGACCCGGATCACTATCACGGCAATATTCCCGTTTATGTGAATGAGGAATCGCCCGCGGAAAAATATCCGGTCGTCGGTTCGCTGATTTGGGTTATGATTGCCGTTGTTTTCACAGTTGTGGTTGAAGGCGTGGTCATGCTTTTGTTCGCATACCGAACAAAAGAATCATACAAAATTATGATTTATGTCAATCTCGCCACACAGACACTTCTTCAGGTATTTGTCGTCTTAGGCTTTTGGTTTTGGAGCAGTTTCGGGGCCATCGGGGTGTTGTTGCTGGGAGAGTTGATTGTTTTGATTTTGGAAATCATCCTCTATGTACGGTTGTTGAAGGAAAAAACGAAATTGCGTGCCGGATTCTACGCTTTCGCCGCCAACATGATCAGCTTTGCGGGCGGGCTCATCCTTCTCGGGATCATGAGTGCGATATTCGGTTAACATAAACAAAGAAAACGCTTTTTTGTGATAAATTGTCAAAGCACTGTTGACAAATGGCATTTTTTGCTTTATGATGGTACACAATACAAAAAGCGATGAACAAGCATCCGTGAAAAAACAACGATCCATCCAGAAAGGTTCCGGTCGATGCGAGGGACTTGGCGTGTTTTTTTGCTTACAACTTGGGAGCTGTGTTTTCGAAGGATTTTCTCAGGGAACACCGGAAGGCAACCGTTATCCTGCCAGGGTATTGATTGATACCTGTTGAGTCTTTCATCGAGAGGTGGAGGAAAATTTAGGTGGTAACGCGGCCAAAGCCGTCCTTTGAAAAAAGGACGGCTTTTTTTATTTGAATGAAATACATACATCTGTGGAGGGATGAACATGAATGAGATCAAATGGTACAAGGGCGGGAATGTCCCGCTGGAAATGCACAAGGTAAGGATTATCCAGAAGTTGGATCTGAAACCGATCGAGTTTCGCAAAGAAGCGATCGAAGAAGCCGGATTCAACACATTTCTTTTGAACAACAGGGATGTTTTCCTGGATATGCTGACGGACAGCGGCGTGAACGCGATGAGTGACAAACAGGAAGCTGCCATGCGTTTGGCAGATGATTCCTATGCGGGAAGTGAATCGTTTTTTCGTTTTGAGAAGAAACTCAGGGAACTCTTCGGCATGGATTTCATTCTGCCCGCCCATCAGGGCAGGGCATGTGAGAATCTGATTTCCCAGGTGTTCGTCGAAGAAGGCACGTTCGTGCCGATGAACTATCACTTCACGACGACGAAGGCGCATATTATGTTAAACGGCGGGGAAGTCGTTGAGTTGTTAACGGATGAAGGTCTCAAGATTGAGAGCGACGCGCCGTTCAAGGGGAATATGGATATCCCCGCATTGCGTGATTTCATCAACGAAGTCGGCCCGGACAAAATACCCTTTGTGCGGCTTGAGGCCGGCACGAATCTGATCGGCGGCCAACCGCTGTCATTGAAGAATATCCGTGATGTTGCCGGGGTATGCGGTGAACATGATTTATTGTTGGTCATGGATGCGAGTCTGATCGGCGATAACCTTCATTTCATCAAACAAAGGGAAGAAGACTGCAAAGTCATGAGCATCCGTGAAATCACGAGAGCAATCGCGGATGCTTGCGACATTATCTATTTTTCCGGCCGAAAATTCGGTTCCGCACGCGGCGGAGGCATATGCATCCGTGATGAGGCCATCTATGATGAAATGAAAGGACTTGTCACATTGTACGAAGGCTTCTTGACATACGGCGGCATGGATGTCAGGCAGATCGAGGCTTTGACCATCGGTTTTGAGGAAACGATGGAGGAAGATGCGATCAACCAGGGACCACAGTTCATCGAATTCATGACGAACGCTTTGAAAAAAGCCGGTGTTCCGGTGGTCACACCGGGCGGCGGACTCGGTTGCCACATCGATGCCAAAAGCTTTTTGGATCATGTGCCGCAGACACAATACCCCGCGGGGGCCCTTGCGGCCGCTCTTTATGTCACCGGCGGCATCCGCGGCATGGAAAGGGGCACGATGTCCGAAGAACGCAACGAAGACGGAAGCAATCATCTTGCCAATCTGGAATTGGTGCGGCTCGCATTGCCAAGACGGGTCTTCACGCTTTCGCAGGTCAAATATGCCATTGACCGCATCAAATGGCTTTTTGATCACAGGGAACTCGTCGGCGGTCTTGAGTTCACGGAAGAACCGGAGATTTTACG
>JAGYMP010000145.1 GCA_018400565.1 Bacilli bacterium
AGCAATAAGCAGCTGCTTATTGCTTTTTTTCTGCGATATGTTTTATTTCTTCGGATGTGAATGTGTATTTTTTCTTGCAAAATTGGCATTGGGTTTCAATCGGTTCGTCGGATTCGGCGAGTGAATCGAGTTCGTCTTTGGATAAAGTCGACAAAGACGAAGCGAATTTTTCCTTCGAACAATCGCATTGATAATCAAGCGGTAATTCCTCAAGGAATTCATGGTTGCCTTTGGTGATCGCCTTGATGATGTCATCAGGTGTCGCGCCGTTTTCAATCATCTCATTGACCGGTGGCATGGCATTGATGTTTTGTTCGATGGTTTTCAAGGTTTCCTCGGAAGCACCGGGCATGACCTGCAAAATGAATCCGCCCGCCGCTTTGACACTTCCGTCGACATCGATGGTCACGCCAAGACCGACCGAAGAGGGAATCTGTTCGCTCTTTGCGAAGTAATAGGTGAAGTCTTGGGCGATCTCACCTGTCTGTAATTCAGCGCTTGAGGTAAACACATCCCGGACTTTCAAATCTTTCGTGACATGGATGAAGCCCTGATTGCCGACGGCCTGTCCGACGGCCGGACTGCCGTCATTGTTGGAAAGTTGGACATGGGAATTTTCGACGGTGCCCCGGACATGGCCGTGGGCGTCGGTGGTCACAAGGATTTTACCCAGGGGACCGCTGCCGTCGATTTGGATGGTGAGGGTTTGTTTTCCTTCATACATCGCACCCATGGTGATTGCGGCTGTCAATACTCTTCCGAGAGCAGCCGTGGCCACCGGCCAGGTATCGTGGATTTGTCTGGCTTCTTCTGTCAGCAACGTTGTTCTGACGCCATAGATGCGCACCGTGCCGTCGAAGGCATAGGCTTTTTTCAATAAATCATTCATGGTTGTATCCTCCAGTGGTTTTTTTATGATGGTTTTATCTTATCATGTGTCCCGTTGTTTCACGTGTATATGGATGATTACGGGCGCGATCCTTTGATTTTTGGTCGAATATTCATGTAAAACTTAATTATATCATCTCGCTAGAAAAAAATAAAACAGTCGCTCTATTTAACACCAAATGATTTAAAAACATCCACCATTCAGTGGATGTTTTTTTGATTGTTGATGATTATCCCCAGATCAGCGTGCTGCCGTCATATGTGCCGTCACTCGGGACTTGGACGTCGTTGGTCTGGGCGATTTTGTCGGCCCAGTCATATGTGGTCGTTCCTTCGGGGAACGTGACCAAAAGGAAATAATCATGGCCTTCGGGAAGATCGAATGTGAACGTGCCGTCATTGTAAGTGCCTTCGACCCATTGTCCTTCCTCGGATGGTTCCCATGTCCAGGCAACGATTGTCTGACCATCGGTCATACTTGTGTCGAGATTGTTGACAGTGACTTCATCGACGGTGATGTTGCTTTTCGTGTATTCATAGTGCTTGG
This sequence comes from Bacilli bacterium, assembly GCA_018400565.1. Classification (GTDB taxonomy): domain Bacteria; phylum Bacillota_I; class Bacilli_A; order Izemoplasmatales; family Hujiaoplasmataceae; genus M55B122. Next base: position 1,436 of record JAGYMP010000145.1, read on the forward strand.
TTATTTCATAATCGCCGTATGCGACTACGAGGTCTAATGTTACGGTCGCATTTTGGTCCGGGTGTATTAATTGGACGTCTTGATCGCCGCTGAAGCTGATTTGTTCACCGCCGTTGATTGAATAAGAGGCTTCTGTCGTGTTATAAGCATGGATCGTGATGGTTTTCGTGTCTGTAAATGAACCGTACGAACCGTCATCGGACACATAAACCACGGGTTTTGGTTCATAAGGATTATTATAGACGACGGCAACACCCAGATCGCTGATCTCGCCTGAGATCTTGCCGTTTTTGACCGTGAACCATTCACCTGAGATCTGGTCTTTGTAATGACCGTCATCAAGATGGTTGAGCGTGATGTTTGAGACCTCGCCCGTGTTTTCGACATCGACGATGATGACGCCTTGTTTGTCAGCCAAGTAGCGTTCGTTAAGGAAAAGTCCTTCTTCGGTGCGGATGTCCTCATGTGTACCGATCATGAAATTGTGAAAGCGGTTGACGGATGTGACCTGGATGGATTGCCACAGGGGGGAGCCCATCGCTCCGATGAACGTGGTGTCTTTTGGACGTGCGAGATAAAGCGTCGTCGCATGATTTCTCGAAGCTTCGATCGCATAGATTTTTGCGATCATCTCATGGCTGAGCCCGTCGGTCAGCCCGCTTGCGAATGTATCGTGGGATTCCGGCCACAATACTGTTTTATCGGCGGGAACATCATCCAGATAATCAAGGGTTACGAGTCTTGAGACATCTCTTGCGACGACGGCGCCCCGAATGTCCTCGGATATCTGATTCGTGGTCACGGACATGAAGGGGGTATAATCCCCGTAAGAACGGTTCATGCCGGCGGTGTTGAGGATTTCCCCGTAGATGAACAGTCCCGGATGGTTGTTATCATCGGCATAGGAGTGTACACCGTTTATGACAACCGGCCAGAAATCACTTGCCCACTGTTCGTCATACGGTGTTTCAATGTGTTTGGCCGCATCGAAGCGGAAACCGTCCACACCGGCATTGACGTAAGCTTTCAACAAATCGAGCACATGCGCTTGGACAAGATCGTTTTCTGTTTTTAGATCAGGAAGACCGAGGAGTGAACCCCGGACGACTGAGAAGATGCTGTTGTCGCTTGTCATGCCGTTATCCATTCGATAAAGTTGTTGGTTGTAGATCTCAGGTTCAAAAGCCTGAACATCTTGATTCAACGGTTGGTCCTCACCGCTTGCCAAGTGGTTGGCGATGACATCGACGATGATTTTGATGCCGTATTGGTCCGAGGCTTCGGTCAAAGACCGCAAATCCTCTTCGGTGCCTAAGACATGTTTTTCGGTTGCGATGGAAAAACCGAGTGGTTGATAGAGTTTCCACCATGAGGATTCCCACGATGCAACGCCGAAATAATCTTTTTGCGGTTGCATCGGTGAGATCTGGACGGAGCTGAAACCTGCGATCGCAATTTCTTCCAAATGATTTTCCACGGTTTCCATCGACCAGTTCCATGCATGCAGGATCATGCCGTTCTGTGGTTGTTGTGCCAAATAACCGCTTTCGGCAGTGGGCGCTTGGGATGATAATTCATTGGTTGTCACGGGTTCGTTCTGACAGCCTGCGGTGACAAACAGGATAATTATGAACACAATCAGAGTTAATATTTTTTTATTCATTTTCAATTCCTCATTTTTTTGTCATTGATGGTTGATTTCATTATAACAGTTCTTCAAATTAATCACATGCATATGATCCGTGAATTTCTTTATGCAAGTTCATGATTTTTCACTATTCAACGGGAATTATGCGAACCACGTCCCATTCATTTGCATCGATATTACCGTTTGTGTTGTTTTTGATGGTCCCATCGAAGAAGTCTGTGATCATCGTTTTCAATATCGTATTAAGATTGCGCCCGTCGACATCGCCGGTAAATCCGATTATGTTTGTAATCGGGGAATACATGTACACCATGGTGAAGTCATAATGGGTCGTTCCGTCGATTTGATAGAGAACGGAGGAGGTACTGTTTTCAATCAGGGAGTATAGATTGGTGTTGTTGTAACTTTCTTCCCAGGCCCCGCTTCGAACAAACAAGGACGGTTCCGTCAATCCCTGGGCAATCGTTGTTTCTTCAATCGGTTCGACCCAGGCATCGAGTCCGAACACGGCATCAATTCGATCATCTTCCAATGCGACTGAGACATCTGCGCCCCCACCGGTGGAATGCCCCAGCAGTCCGATTTTTGTTAAATCCAGCGTATCACTGAATCGAGATGAACCGGTAGGGTCGTTGATCTCTTCTAAGTGGTTCAGGGTTGTGGTGATGTCACCCGCGTATGTATTGACCAATTGGTTGGCGTAGTCTAAAAAATCAGGGGTTGAATCTCTGTCCGGCAAGGAGCCCGGATTCAAATACGCAACATCGTTATCGTCAAACACGGTGGCGATGGATCCATAGGTATGATCGATCCCGACGACAATGTATCCGTGACTGGCCAGTTCTTCGGCGAAGTCGGTATGAAGGTTTCGGAACCCCCGCCATCCGTGGGACAGGATGATGAGGGGGTAAGGATCCGCAGTTGAACGGATTGGTGCGCTGACATACGAATGAGACATGATGTCAGCGGTATGATCGAGGGCAAAGAACGGGAGTCCGATGTCTTTGCTGAGGGCCCGGGCGATGACTTTGCCATCCTCTAACCACGGTGCACGTTCATAATCCTCAACTGTCTCCGCAGGATACCACAACTGGATTTTTATCCTTCGGTATTGGGTTGGATCATCGCCGTATTGTTCATACCTGCTGTCGTCTTGGATCACAAACGATTGTGTTCCAATGAGATAGTCACCCGTTGGTGTTGGCAACTCATACACAGGGAATATTAACGAGGATACTCCCGAGACAACAATGAGCACAACTAACACAATAATGGTACTGATTCTCATTGATTTTTTGACCTTGATTGTTTTGATTGTTTTGAAACAAACCATGATACCTGCGATTAAAACCGCTAAATAAAGGGGGTATAGCTGCCATCGAATTTGTTCGAAGATGACGTGCATGACAACAACAAGAATCATGCCGAACACAATAGAAACTGCATACAGGGGTTTTACCGGTTTCTTCAGAATCATCGCTCCCAGCAGCAGGATTGATAAGAGATACATCAGCACTTCAAATGTTTGCATGTTTTTGTTTGCATACTCTCCGTGTGTGAAGGATTATTGACAGAGTATACGTCTCCTTTCAATATTTGAGTTAGATTGTTCAATAAATGATAGATAATTTTTTTTATATTATGTACGGATTACATGTTTTTATGGCATGATCTATTAAGCTGTGGTTTTAAAATATTGATAAATCTGATTTTCATAATCACAGGAAACCGTCTTAAATCGGGCTTTACCTATTACAGAGCCATGATGCGTACCTTGTAAAGACCATCCATACTTCAGTCGCTGATAAGTATAGTATACCATGGATGTCAGTTGTTTTGAAAGAATGACATTGCTCATAATATGTGGTTTTATCTTTGGTTTTTTATCGCTTTGTTATATAATTGGTGTATCGGAACGGGGGATGACCATGATTAAGACATTTTTTATCAAATTACGTGGCAAACTATACTTTTTACCGGGAATTTACGCACTTTTGTTTGCATTTATCGCAGGGTTTATCGCTTACGTCGATTTGCAGCCTGATGTGTTCGGTTATGCGTATATGCCTGAGATTCTCTTTTCGACACGGGGTTTTGGGGTCGATTTCTTTACGGCGATGATCGGCGGCATGCTGACGATGCTCACGATCACGTTTTCGACGATGATGGTCGTGCTCACCATTTATGGCGGTGAGCTCTCACCCAGGACATTACAGGATTTTTTGGAAGCAAAAATGACCCAACGTGTGCTGGGTATATTTGTAGGGGTGTTGGTTTATGCCATCATCAGCCTTTATTTCATCAGACAACATGCTCTTGACACATTGATCTTATCGCCGTTGTTTGGCATTGTCTTTTTATTGGTCTCGCTGATTTATTTCGCTTATTTCATTCATTATGTCGCAAAATCTGTGCAGGTGAACCAATATCTTCAGCGACTGTCCAAGGAAACGATGAAGTTAATCAATGAAAAAGAGCATAGGATCAAAGATAATCCACTGATTCAAAAAGAACTGGATGATGAACTCGAAAAAATCTATGAAGGCAAATCCTATGAAGTGAAAGCAAACGATATCGGATACCTACAGCTTTACCGCACGGAAAAGATGTTCCGCATCGCAAAAGAAAACGATTTGATCATCCGGACGATGAAAATGATCGGTGAGTATATGCTTGAAAATGACACGGTATTGAAAATCTATCAATATGACAAAGATGAATTCGATCAGGATTTGGTCGATGAGATCAAGGAAAGCATCGTCGTCGGTGATGAGATCAACCTTTATGATGACATCGGATCGAGTTCAAGAAAAATGGTGGAGATTGCCCTGCGATCTCTTTCACCGGGCGTTAACGATCCGCAGACGGCCATCTTCTGCATCGAACAAATCGGAACGATTCTGGAGCGAATCGCCAAAAATTATGATGCCCTCACATATGCCGAAGAAAACAGACAGGTCCGTCTGATTGTGCAAAACAAGAAGTTCAGCCGAATCCTTTATGATCATTTCGCACAGATCAAAATCTATGGCGGCAACGACCAATTTGTCATGAATGCCTGTTTGAATGCATTCGTGCAAATAACCAAAACCAATGAACAATTCATCCGTGATGAGGTCTGGGAGTTTGTTGTTTATCTATTCGACGACATAATTCCCTCCATGGAGAACGAAAAAGATCTGTTTTTCATCGGTAATTCAATCTTCCGTCTTGCGGACATCACTGGACACATGGAAGATTTCCGTAAGGCATTTCCGAAACTCGATAGCATCCATTACGGATTCAACGAAGAAGATGAAGATTGATAAATTATCTTGTGATTCCGTTTGGAATGGTTGGTTTTAGAATAAAAAAAAATATCCGATCAGGCAATGATATGATACCTTTAAAGCAGACACT
>JAGYMP010000146.1 GCA_018400565.1 Bacilli bacterium
CACCATCAACCGTGACCGCCTGATTGACATTACCGTTGAAACAAAAAATGAACTCGGTGAAATCGCGCATCTGCACGGTATCATCGAAATCCTTGGCCGTTATGTGAATTTGATCTTGACGGATGAACATAAAACCATCATCGACGCACACAAAAAAATATCGCCTTTCGAAGGAAAAAAACGTCCGATTTTAAGAGGCATCCCTTACGAACCGCCCGCATCGGACAAAATCGATCCTCACGACCAACAATCGATCACATTGTTTTTCCGAGAGAACCCCGATCCCACCCATAAGGACATCTTAAAAAACATTAAAGGCTTCTCACCGCAACTTTCAAGGGCTTTTATAAAACACATGCATGCCAATCCCGGCGATCCGTATCATGCCTTCAAATCATTCATAAACACAAAACCCGATCCCGTCATCGCAAAAATCGACGGCAAACGCAAGTTTCATTATTTTGACATTTTCGAAGACGGAGAGAAGACACATTTTGACACATTGTCCGAACTCCTCGATGAATTCTATTATAAAACCGGTAAAGAAGAACGCCTTCGCCAGGTCTCAAGAACCATTGTCAGGTTTGTGAACCGTGAATATGAACGCAACGTCAACAAAAAAGAAAAGTTGTACAAAGACATGCGCGAGGCCATGAAAAACGAAACACTGCGCATGAAAGGGGATCTCATCATCCAACATTTCCCCGACATCAACGAAGGTGACAGAAGCATCACGGTCCATAACTATGAAACCGGTGAAGAGGAGACCATCGACCTCGATCCGCTGAAAACCCCTCAGGAAAACGCAGCTGCCTACTACAAACGCTACAAGAAAAAGAAAAGTGCGATCCGGCACATCGCCCTGCAAATCAAAAAAACCGAACAAAAAATCGCTTACTTCGAACAACTGCGAGCCCAGATGGAAACCGCGTCCATCCATGATATGTATGAAATCGGTGAGGAGTTAAGAGCCAAAGGATTCATGAAAAAAAAGAAAAAGAAAAAACAATCCCGGAAAAACAAACCGAATTTCATGACATTCGTGACCGAAGACGGCATCGATATCATCGTCGGCAAAAACAACCTTCAAAACGACACGATCACCCACACGATCGCCCATGGCAAGGAATGGTTTTTTCACACCGCCAAGATCCACGGGGCGCACGTGCTCGTCCGTCACAAAGGCGAGTTGGACGAAACCACGATCCGCACTGCGGCCCAGCTTGCCGCATGGTACTCGCAGGCAAGGCATTCTTCATCCGTCCCTGTTGATTACACACGCATCCGTGACGTGAAGAAAGTGCCCGGAAAACTTGGATCGTACGTCACATACAAAAACCAAAAGACGATCTTCATCGATCCCGACGAAGCATTTATCCGTTCGCTTAAACAAAAATGAAGAAACAATGCCGACTGCCACATCATCTCATGACATCAAAAAATTTTTTAATCCCATCAAAAAGACCCGTTGTAAAAAATGGGCCTTTTTTTTATCGCAATTATTGTTTCGTATCGATTTCCTCTTTGATCATTGACACGAACGTTGCCGCCGGCACGGTGATTTGTTTTTTCTCACCGTATTTTCGGTATGTCACCGTTCCTGCTTCTAATTCGTTGTCGCCGATCACAATTTGATAAGGAATCTTTTTGGTTTGGGCCTCACGGATTTTATAACCGAGTTTTTCCTCACGGAAATCCGATTCGGCACGAACATCCTGTTCTTTCAAAAGACCGATGATCTCTTTTGCATAATCGCTGTGCAAATCCAGATTGACCGGGATGACTTCAACCTGTACAGGCGCAAGCCATGTGGGAAAGGCGCCTGCATAGTGTTCGATCAAAATACCGATAAAGCGTTCAATCGAGCCGAATAACGCACGGTGCAACATCACGGGACGTTGTTTGGAACCGTCGTGGTCAATGTAGGTTAAGTCAAACCGCTCGGGCAGATTCATGTCAAGTTGGATGGTGCCGCACTGCCAGATGCGGTTCATCGAGTCCCTCAGTTTGAAATCGAGCTTCGGACCGTAAAACGCACCGTCACCGGGATTGACCTTATAATCCTTGCCCATGGACACGATGGCATCCTCGAGCGCTTTCTCCGAGGCATCCCATACACTGACCTCGCCGATGAATTTATCGTCGGGGCGTGTCGAGAGTTCAATGTGATAATCAAGATCGAAGACTTTATAAACACGGTCGTACAAATCGATCAATTTCGCGACCTCATCCACGATCATGTCTTTCGTCATGAAAATATGCGCGTCATCCTGTGTGAAGGCGCGGACCCTGAACAATCCGTTGAGTGCCCCGCTCGCCTCGTGGCGATGCACGAGACCGAGTTCGCCGACACGGTGCGGAAAATCCCTGTAGGAATGCAGTTTGCGGTTATACGCAAGCATGCCGCCGGGACAGTTCATCGGTTTGATCGCGAATGCTTTGTCATCGATTTCCGAGGTATACATATTTTCACGGTAATTTTCCCAATGGCCGGAAACCTCCCAGAGATCTTTGTTGAGCATGATCGGGGTTTGGATGAACTCGTAGCCCTCCTCTTCATGCACGTCATACCAATAATCTTCGATCTCTTTGCGGATGATCATACCGTTTGGAAGCCAAAAAGGGAACCCGGGACCATACTCACTCAACATGAACAAATCAAGTTCTTTGCCGAGTTTGCGATGATCGCGTTTTTTGCGTTCCTCAAGTAAATGCAAATGATTATTGAGATCTTTCTCACTGAAAAAGGCAGTCCCGTATATGCGGGTCAATTGTTTGTTGTCGGAATTCCCGCGCCAATAAGCACCGGCCAGTGACAGCAACTTAAAATGTTTGAGCCAGGACACATCCGGCACATGCGGTCCTCTGCAAAGATCGGTGAACGTGTCCTGCCTGTAAATGCTGATGGCTTCGTCTTCAGGAAGATCCCGGATCAATTCCAGTTTATACGGATCGTCTTTGAAAAGCTCCAACGTTTCTTCCCTTGAGATGACCGACCGGGTAATCTTTCCGCCTTGGTCCACAATACTCTGCATGCGTTCTTCAATCGCCGGCAAGTCATCCTCCGAAAGCGTCACATCGTGGAAATCGACATCATAATAAAACCCTTCGTCAATGGCCGGCCCAACGCCGAAATTCGCGTCCGGATACATTTGTTTGATGGCCTCGGCCATGAGATGGGCCGTCGAATGACGCAGGACGTCCAACGCCTCGGGATCTTTCTTTGTGATCAGCCTGAGCGATGCATCCTCTTCGATCGGCCGGTTTAGGTCGACCAAATTGTCATTGACCTTGGCTGCGACACAGCGTTTTTTCAGCGAAGGGGATATACCCTGGGCAATCGCCTCCGGTGTCACATGTTTATCGTATTTTTTCTTATTACCGTCAGGAAACGTGATTTCAATCATATCAATCTCTCCTTTGATTTTTTTTACGGTCATTATAAAAAAATCGCCCCATAAAAGGACGATTGGTTCGCGGTACCACCTTTGTTCCGGCATAAGCCGGCACTCAATCCGTTAACGCCGGAAACGGGGTTTCTTCAGAAACCCACTCCGGGATGGTGACGTCTTTTCTTTGCGCAGGCGGCTCTCACTCTCCCGCCTTCGCTTACCGCAGGGAAAAAAAGACATCGTGTTCCCTTCATCGCTTTGTTGACATAATTATACTAAACTGACGTTATTTGTCAAGTCCTTGACTGGGGTTTTTCACTTAAAGTGAACTCATCGGCCAACGACCGGATCCGTTCGAAAATCCGGTAGGCTTTGGTTTGTTCGATTTTTGATTGGTTGAGCCGCATCGCATCGGGTAATGATTTCATCTTCAGGTTGGACGAGAAAAACGTCGGTTTTTTGTCCAAGAGGCGATGCTGCAAAACAGGTCCCAAAACCTCATCACGGATAAAGCCACTCACGGATTCACCACCGATGTCATCAAGCATCAAAATATCGGCGGTTTTGAGTTTCTCCACGTTCGCTTCGAGTTCGCCGGTGCCAATCGATGATTTGATCTCTCTTACCAGGTCGGGATAATACGCAAAGATGATTTTTTCGCCCTGTTTCGCAAGTTCATTCGCGAGCGCGGCCAAAATATATGTTTTCCCGCTTCCGTAAACACCGGAGAGATACATTCCTTTGACTTGGTCATCCGTTTTCCGTTTTTTGAGGAAACGCATGAGATGCTGATGGATTTCCTTGCGCTCGGAACCAATCAGATCGATATCATGTATATCGGCTTCAAAGACTTTTTTTGGCATGTGCATCCGATTGATGTTTTTGAACGAACTGTCGTCTTTGTTGTAACGACACGGTCTGTATCCCAAGAGAATCTCGCCGTTGTAATACCGAATCCTGGGGGTCATACCGGTTGATGACAGTTGACATTCATAAAGACCGTCGCATTGTTCGCAAATCGCTTTTTCTTCTTTGTACGTGAGCAAAGGGTTCATTCCCCGGATAATCGTGTCATGTTTGAGATCGTGTTTCAACACGAAATGCTCGATTGACTTATCTTCCAAAAGACGTTCGATGGTCACATCATCATTTCTGTCTTTGGTTTCAATATCCAGTAATTCATCAATTTTTTTCAAAGATATCACTCGCTTTCGATGGACTCGATATATTCATCAAGCCAATCCACGTCGACATCAGGCTTATCCTCGCCTTTGTGATATGTCGATGCCTTTTTCTTGCGTTGGTATTCGCTTCTCAGGTGTTTGATGTATTCCATCGCTGTTTCGACATCATTGACACCATTTTTCTTCCAGGATATACCGACCTTCTCGAAATAGGCGTATCCGGGAAGCGTGCCGTCTTTTATTTTGGCCGTGTAAGCCAAAAGGACATTGACGACGCCGGGTGAAAGACCGATGTCATCAATCAAACGCTCGACGATTCTGAGGTCGGCGGTTGACACTAAGCCATCAGACATTTCCCGAAGCAGCGTTTCCGGGGTTACGGTTTTAAAATAAGCAACCGGATCGTCGGGCAATGTCCTGGATTCATTTTGCTTCTCAAGCGGATGATGGTGTCTTTTGGCCGATTTCTTTTGTGAATGGCGTTCCCTGGTAAGCCGGCCGAACATATTCCAATCCATTGAATTTTTCTTATGGTATACTTTTGAAAGAATATCCCTGAACTCAAGTTCGGATAATCCGTACACATGGTGCAACAACAAGATTTTTTCTTTGGCGACACCATTCAGCATCATCTGCTTTTTGATGTCGTCATTGACGCTTTCCGTGAAAAGACGCCAGTCAAACGTGGTATTCTTCACTGGCAGAGATTTTCCGCGGGTTCGTGTCAGCAACCCTTCATCAGTTGCATCGGGATTGGGTTCGTCGGGGGCTTCGGGGTAGACATCGTCAAACGACTCAGACATATGGTGATAGCCATGTTTTTCCGGTAAATCAATCTTAAAAATCTTTATCAGTTTTTTGAATCTTGTTTTGGAGATGAGTTGGATCAGATAGGTCCCCAATAATCCGTCATTCACGAAACTGTCGGCTGAAAGCGGTGCATACAGTTCATATATGAAGTGATCGCCTTCATAATACGTTTTCAGGAGGCCGATGCCCTCAAGCCCTTTTCGCGCCGCTTCGATGGCTTCGATATCCAGATTAAGAAGGCTGATGAGATCGCGGTGATAATACATGTCGGATGACAGTTTTTGCCGATCCAAAAGACCGTGAAGGGTGAGATAAAGCGTCAATGCTTCCATTCCTGCGACAGGACCGTAAAGCAACGCCAATGTCTGGTGATCCGCGGCCGATAAAAATGCTTTTGCGTAAACGTTGAATCGATCGCCGTGACGCAACATATCCACATGAATACCCCCTTCTCATTACGGATGCAGCGAAACCCCTTTGAAATTCAACCGGTCATCGAGTGCATCGTAAAGTTCGCTGATTTTGTTCTTCGGTCGGTTAAACCCGAACGTCGTGAAAAAATTCACTTTGAAATCAATGCCGACCTCAATGGGTGTGACTTTCGTGATTGTCGTGATGACATCATACCCGAAACCAAGCAAGTAAACCTCACCGTGTTCCATGTTCACATCCCGGACTTCGAGATTTTTTTCTTCGGCCATGGCTTTGACGGACTCGAGACACTGTTTGAATGTGTTGCGGTAATAACGCGTGCGAAGCTCCTGTTCGGCATGGAGTTCCTTTGTTTCGCTACGCGGACTGAAAAAACTTCTGATGGACATTATGTTTCACTCCTCAACATTCCCAATACCTCTTCAAACCGCTTCTTGGTCGCAACCGGCGTTCCCCGGTTGTCAATCACAATGTCAGCCAGCGATTTTTTGATGTCCAAAGGCATCTGGGCGTTTATTTTTTTATGTGCGGTCTTCCTGGTGATATCATCCCGTTTTTGGAGGCGGTTCACTTGGGTCGTTTCATCGACATAAACGACGATGACGACATCAACCAAATCCACGAAATCTGCCTCATACAACAATGGCACCGAAAACACGATGATGGGTGTGTGTTTTTTTTCTTCACGTTTTTTGATTTGTTTCAAACGGTCTTTGATGATTGGATGCGTGAGTTGATTCAAGCGTTTGCGGGCAGTTCCATCCGAAAAAACATGGTGTCCGAACGCTTGCCAATCAATGGCCCCGTTTTGATCGACAAAGGCATCACCGAACGCATCGATGATTTTATTATACAACACTTCGCCTTTCTCAGCCAACGTTTTATAAATCCGGTCAGCATCATACACGGGAATTCCCTCGTCTTCAAACCATTGTTCAACCATTGTTTTCCCTGATGCGATGCCTCCGGTCAGTCCGATGGTTGTCATTTGGATGCCTCCTAACACTATGTCTTAAGCGTTTGACAGGCGGGACAAAGATAAGTGCCCCGGCCGCCGACTTTGATCTTGATGATCGTTTCGCCGCATATTTTGCATGACTTGCCCTCGCGCATATGCACCATCAAATCATTTTGGAACCGTCCCGTCACACCAAGACTGGATGTGTAGGACCGGATGGTCGTCCCTCCGAGTTTGACAGCTTTTCGCAATACATCTTTTGCTGATGCGACGATTTTTTTTGCGTCTGCTTCTTTCAAATCACAGGCACGTGATCTCGGATCGATACCCGAACGAAACAATGTTTCATCCACATAGATATTGCCAAGACCCGCAATCACCGTTTGATCCAGCAATGTCGTTTTGACGGCTCGGCGTGTATTTTTAAGTTCCTCGAATAAATAATCATGAGTACATGCATCGCTGTTTGCCTCAGGCCCGAGTTTGTCAATGCCTTTTCCCTGCATCT
>JAGYMP010000147.1 GCA_018400565.1 Bacilli bacterium
TTTCGTCTCCCGCCTTTTTGACGGGAAACGGTATGATTTGGCCGAAGTCGGACGTTTCAAAGTCAACCAGAAACTTGATGTGATCACACGCATCAGACATTTGCTTGATGACAGTGTGGCCGTGTCGTTCGCGAGGGACATCGTAGATTCCGAGACCGGTGAGATTCTTTTCGAGAAGAACCAAGCCATCGACAAAGAAACACTCGAAACATTGAAAAACAAACGTCACTGTTTCACGGAGTCCGTCAACGGCGGCAACATTTTCCGGGACGGTCTTCCTTTCGATGATGAGCTGAAAGAAGAGCTGGCCAAACGAATCGAAAAAGAGGAACGCAAAGAAAGCACCGAGAACACAAGCGAGAACTTTGTCGAGAACGTCGTGCGCGACACGTCGATTGAGGTCCTTGACGTGTTTGTCCGCCAGGACGGCGAGGACAATGAGATCCGTCTGATCGGCAACAACTCTTTCGAGGAGGCTTTGCATATCACGACATCCGACATCATTGCCAGCATTTCATATTATCTCAATTTATTCGCCGGTGTCGGACGCCTTGATGACATCGACCATTTGGGTAACCGCCGTTTGCGTTTGATCGGGGAATTGCTGAAAAACCAATTCCGCATCGGTCTTGCGAAAATGGAGAAGAACGTGAAAGACAGGATGTCCACCAAAGACGTCAAGGATCTGACCCCGCAAAACCTTGTGAACGTCAGACCGCTCACATCATCCATCAAAGAGTTTTTCGGTTCCAGTCAGCTGTCCCAGTTCATGCAGCAGACAAACCCGCTTGACGAACTCACACATAAACGCAGGATCTCCGCGCTCGGACCCGGCGGATTGACCCGGGACCGGGCAGGTTTTGATGTCCGTGATGTTCATCAGTCCCATTATGGCCGCATTTGTCCGATCGAAACGCCCGAAGGACAAAACATCGGTCTGATTAATTCACTGGCCACTTACGTGCGGGTGAATAAGTACGGATTCATGGAAACGCCGTATTTGAAGATCGACAAAGAGGATTATACCGTCACCGACCAGATGGAATACCTTTCGGCTGACGAAGAACTCAATTATGTCATCGCACAGGCAAACATCCAAGTCGATGATGACATGCATATTGTCGAAGACCGGGTCGTCGCGAGATATCGCGGCGAAACGAAAATCTTTCCGAGGGAAAGAGTCGATTACATGGATGTTTCGCCCAAACAGATTGTCTCGGTTTCGACGGCATCGATTCCGTTTTTGGAACACGATGACGCCAACCGCGCTTTGATGGGTGCCAACATGCAAAGACAGGCCATTCCGCTTCTGAAACCCGACGCACCCTTTGTCGGCACGGGGATCGAACACAAGATCGCCCATGATTCCGGCAGCGCGGTCGTCACAAAAGAAGAAGGCACAGTCGATTTTGTTGACAGCCAGGAAATCCGCATCCGTCGCTCAGACGGAAAAGTGGACGCATATCCGCTGATGAAATTCATCCGCACGAACCAAAGCACATCAATCAACCAAACACCGATTGTCAAAAAAGGTGATGACGTCGATAAAGACGAAATCATTGCGGACGGACCGTCGATGGATCAGGGTGAACTGGCCATCGGTCAGAATGTGACCGTGGCATTCATGACCTGGAACGGATACAACTACGAAGATGCTGTCATCATGAACGAGCGTTTGGTCCGTGATGATGTTTACACATCCATCCATATCGAAAAATACGAAATCGAAGCACGCGACACAAAACTCGGCAAAGAGGAAATCACGAGAGAAATCCCCAACGTGGGCGAGGACGGACGCAAATACCTCGACGAAAGCGGCATCATCATTACCGGCGCGGAAGTCAAGGAA
>JAGYMP010000148.1 GCA_018400565.1 Bacilli bacterium
TGACGTGACATGTTGATGAACATGTTGGATGAAGAATCATAATTCATCAAAAACTCTGTCTTCATGGTCGTCGCATCGCTGCCGGAGGGATCGACGATGATGTCTCTCAGCGCAATCAGTTCATCATATGTGAGGGGAACTTCGGTCGAGAGATATCCGTTATCGGACACTGTGATGCCTGCATTGCGGATCTCTGTGACATGTGCCTTCATGACATCGGCGTTGTAAGCCATCATCTCGGTGGATTTGGAATAAGGCACTGAATAATAATAGCCGCCTTCATATTGGTTGTTTTCATCAAGGTATGATTCAACAAAGTCAGTGAGATCGAGTCCGACAGCCACATCTTCTTCAAAAATGCTGGAACTCGAATTGGTGACCTCATACGTCATGTCACTGTTGATGTATTGATCCAAAATAACAGCGGCATCAGCGATGACGTAGCCGGCGAAGTGATCTGGATAACCGACGGCCATCGAGGGTACCTGATCGACCGACACACCCATGTTGATTTTTTCACGCAGGGTGTCATAGTCGCTTTGTGAAGTCGCTTCGACCGTCACATTCGGATACTTTGATTCAAAATCTTCAATCTGGCTCGCAAGCAAAGCCGCTTTCGCTTCACCGTAAATATGCCAGAACGTAATGGTGATTTTTTCTTCAGGTAATTCTGCGGGCAAATCCATCTCGACCACATCTGTGGTGGTTTCTTCCCCCATATTGACACATCCGGCCAAACCGAACATAAACAAAACGGCTAACATTCCTACCAGAAACTTTTTCATTTTATTCCTCCTATAAATTATCGTTATCTATTTGATTCTCTGACCCCGCAAAAGGGTCAGGATCAGCCTTTGATGCCACTGCGCGAAACACCGCGCATGATTTGTTTTTTGAACACAAAGAACACGATTAAGAGCGGCAGCGTGACGAGTGAGGCGGCGGCCATCTGCTGGCCGTATTGGACACGACCGCTTCCGACGTCCGTAAATGCGCCCCGCAAACCGTTACTGACCAAACGGTATGAATCCTGTGTTGTCACCATTGCCGGCCAAATATATGCGCTCCATGCACCCATCGACGTCAAAATCGTGATAGTCACAATCGTCGGCATCGCAATCGGGACCATGACGCGGTAAAGATATTGGAAATCGGTTGTTCCGTCAACCTTTGCGGCATAATATAACTCGTTGGGAATCTGTTTGAACACCTGACGCAAATAAAACATGTAAAACACATTGACCATGAACGGCAATGTCATCGCGGCGACAGCATCCCAATACGATTGATTTATGATATCATACCAACCGATTCTGTTCACGGTCAGAAAGTTCGTCAGAACGAAAATCTCACCGGGGACCATCATCGTCGCAAGCAAAATCGCAAATACCGTGGTGCTTCCTTTAAAACGAAGGCGTGCGAATGCGAATGCGGCCAAAACGGTTGTTATGATGGTTCCTGTCGTCGTGAGCAATGC
>JAGYMP010000149.1 GCA_018400565.1 Bacilli bacterium
GAATCACAAAACTCAGTCTTCGTACATGTCTTCGTATTCATCCATGTATTCGTTGTATTTTTCAGTATCAAATTCTTCGTCGTCCTCTTCTTCCTCATCGAACAAGAGATCCGCTTCATCTTCGAGATAATCATCTTCGTCTTCTTCAAACTCATCGTAATCGATGGCTTCCTCTTCCTCGAATTCGTCATAATCGAGATCTTCTTCCTCGTCTTCCTCTTCGACGATTTCCTCTTCGACGAGTTCTTCCTCTTCTTCCTCTTCATATTCAGCTTCGAGTTCTTCTTCATAATCGGGAAATTCATCATAAAACGCTCCGTCTTTGTCCCACAGGTCGACGGGTTGATGTTCCTTCAGATCCCATTTATCTTCTCCGACATACACAAATTTGCCGGACGTGATGAAATCAGTATATAAAGTTGAGATCTTTCGGGATTTTTCGTCATCATCAAACTTTTTGAGTTCTGCGATTTCCCCAAAGAGTTCCATGAATGTCATCGGGTCTTTTTTCTCCCGCAACAATTCATCGGCGATTTCGACGAACGATTTCATCTTGTGGTCACTCATGTCAGACTTCCATCTCCTTAAATCGTGTGAAATGTGGCTTGTTTTTGCCACATATGGTCATAGTTCCTGATAATGCTATCCCATTATATATTAAATTGCCATATAATACAAGTCTCACCCGTCAAAAATTTACATTTCATGGGACACAAATTCTTTTGTGATAACGTTGATGGCAATATTTTCGCAATGATCGCCGATCCTTTCAATGTTCGAAAGGATATCGACATAATATCCGGCTTCGTTTTCCATGCATGTTTTATCCTGAATACGTTTTACATGTTTTTTCCGATAGGTTTTGACAAGCCTGTCAAGTTTTTCTTCACGGGACATGATATCTTTTGCGACGGATTCATCCTTATCGTCAAACGCGGCCAGTGATTGTTTGATCGTCGTCCGAATCAATTCATACAAATCGGTCAAATCGGTCTTGGCTTCTTCATGCAGGGGAATGTTTAAATCCCGGCGCACTTCGAAAAACCCGGCCAGATTGTCCAGATGATCACCGATACGCTCCAAATCAGTGATTGTGTCAATATATTTTGCAAGCATCTGAATCTGTTTGTCATTTAGATCATTGGCACCGATTTTAACGAGATAATTATGGATTTTATCATCAAGATTATCGATGATATGCTCGCATTTTTCCGCCATCTCGCGTGCCTTTTCATCATATGCGAAAGAGAGATCGTGAATATATTCAAACATCGCCCGAATGACATTACCCATGTTGACGATAGCGTTTTTCGCGTTTTCAAGCGCCAAATCGGGGGCTTGCTTCAGCAAGGTCTCATCCAGAACGACCTCATCAAGCAAAAATGTCTCTTCTTCGGTGATGATTTTTGAAACCAGCCAAATCATCTGTTTGATGAACCAATAAAGGATGAATACATTGATCAAGTTGAACGTGACATGCGCCAGCGAAATCGTCAGTCTGCTCGTCACATAAGCATCGCCCATGATACCCATGGCCATCCACTCGATTAACGCAGTGTAAGGAACGATCAATATAAAGAATACCACGGTACCGATCGCATTGAACATCACATGGATGCCCGCAGTCCGTTTCGCGGCTTTCCCGCCGCCGATTGAAGCCAATATCGATGTCACCGTCGTACCGATGTTATCACCGAGCACAATCGCAACGGCACCGATCAGAGGAACGCTGCCTGTTTCAAACAGCCCCTGCAGGATACCGATCGTCGCGGAAGAGGATTGAACGAGCACCGTTGTCAAAAATCCGGTAAGGACGCCCAAGATGGGAAAATTTGCCACACTCAACAGCGCATCTTCGAAAGCATCAAGCTGCGTCAGTTGTTTCAAAG
>JAGYMP010000150.1 GCA_018400565.1 Bacilli bacterium
GAAGGTGAACAACAAAAGCATGACGACCATGACCACAAGCGAAACGACGGCGGCGTGGGAAAACGAGCCCCTGAAGATCTCTTTTTCGATCACGTTCCCGAGCAAAAGGATCTTTCCCCCGCCGATCCGTTCGGGCAAAGCGAATGCGGTCATCGCCGGCAACATCGTCATGATGATGCCCGAGACGATCCCGCCGAGTGACAGCGGCAACGTCACACGCAAGAATGTCTGCACATGCGTCGCGCCCAAATCCCGGCTTGCTTCCAGGTAGCCGTTGTCCATCTTGTCGAGCACCGCATAAATCGGAAAGATCATAAAGGGAAGATACATCGAAACCATCGCGATTATGATCGCAAGGTCGCTGCCGATCAGATTGAAGCTCAGATTGAACAGGTTGATGATCGAAACGGGTTTGAAGATGTTCTCCCACGCGATGATCCTGACGATCATGTTCGACCAGACGGGGACGATCAAAAGGGCGACGAAGAGACTCTTGTTTTTGCTTTGCATGCGGGCAAAGAAATAAGCGACGGGATAGCCCGCGAGCAAACACACTGCCGTCGTGATCCCGGCATATTTAAAACTGTTTTTGAAAGCATTCAGGAAAATCGGATGTTTCAAAAACACAAGTGATTCGGCGGTGAAGCGAAACTCATAATCATTGAAGATCTGAAACGTGGACACCGAGGCGAGGACGATGAAGACCCCGGGAATGACAATCAACACGATCAGCCATGCCAGATACGGCAGACTGAGCCTTCCGAGGCGTTTCATCGGTGCATCACGTGGATGTCGTTTTTGCCGAAGACAAGCGAGACTTTGTCTCCGGTCTTCTTGTGTTCGGTCGAATGGATGATGTATTCCTTTCCTCTGACATCCACCAAAATCTCATAATGCACGCCTTTGAACGTGATGTCCGTTACCGTGCCGGTGATCGGCCCTTCGCCTCTTTGCAGACGGATGTCTTCGGGACGCAGGACAACCTCGACATTTTCGTTTTTCTGAAAGCCCTTGTCCACACACTCAAAATCATGGTCTTCGAAACGGACGAGGAAATCTTTTTTCATGATCCCCGGGATGATGTTCGATTCGCCGATGAAATTGGCGACGAAACGGTTCTTCGGTTCGTTGTAGATGTCTTCGGGTGTGCCAATCTGTAAGATGCGGCCCTCATTCATGACGGCGACGGTGTCACTCATCGTCAACGCTTCTTCCTGGTCGTGCGTCACGAACACGAAAGTGATGCCGAGCGCCCGTTGCATCTCCTTCAACTCGTATTGCATGTCCTGCCTCAATTTGAGGTCCAATGCGGCTAGCGGCTCATCCAGCAAAAGCAGTTTGGGCTTGTTGATGACGGCCCGGGCAATCGCCACCCTCTGCCGTTGCCCGCCGCTCAGGGTTTTGATGTTCCTGTGTTCGAAACCTTCCAGTTTGACCAACCTGAGCATCTCTTCTGCGGCCTGTTTAATCTCCTCCCCGTGACGCTTTTTCAGCCGGAGGCCGAACGCGATGTTCTCAAAAACGTTCATGTGGGGAAAAAGGGCATATTGCTGGAACACGGTGTTGACCGGCCGCTTATGGGCCGGGATGTCATGCATGGGTTTGCCTTCAAAGAGGACGGTTCCTTCGTTTTGGCGTTCGAATCCCGCCAGGATGCGCAACAGGGTCGTTTTGCCGCAACCAGAAGGCCCGAGCAACGTGATGAATTCATTTTCCCGGATGTACAGATCGACGGACGACAAAACCTCGTTGTCATCAAACGATTTGTGCAATCCCTGTATGTCAATCAGTTTCTTCATCACATGACCCCCCTATCCTGTTTTTTGTTTGATGTTTTCTACCTCTAAACACATCACAAAACAATAGGATAATTATACTAAAC
The DNA here is from genome assembly GCA_018400565.1 of Bacilli bacterium. GTDB lineage: Bacteria > Bacillota_I > Bacilli_A > Izemoplasmatales > Hujiaoplasmataceae > M55B122. The sequence continues at coordinate 1,883 of JAGYMP010000150.1, forward strand.
ACCATTTCCTTTTGTCAATACAAAACGCAATGATTCATTAAAAAATTCCGCATCAATTTATTCCCGAAAACACAAAAATGCCCGCAAGACAACCATGTGTCTGCGGGCATTCGTTCGCTTTGTTTTATGCTACAGGATTCTGACCCGTATCACGGCGTCGATCGCCGTGAGTTTCTCTTTGAGGCTTTCATCGACTTCTTTGTCACAGTCGATGATGGTCGCTCCGAAATCCCCCTGGGTTTTGTTGAGGAGATTTTGGATTTTGAGGCCTTCGACGTGTTCTTTGATCATGCGTGTCGTCTTATCCAGCACATCATCGTTTTCGTGATGCAGAATCACAAGACGTGATGCCGGCTTGTCCTCCGGCGCATCGAGATCCGGGAAATTGACGGCATGCTTGATTGTGCCGTTTCGTTTGTAATCGAGCAGTTGCCTGACCGCCATGATCGCACAGTTGTCGGTCGATTCTTTGGTCGTCGCACCGAGATGCGGGAAAGCGATGACGTTTTTCATCGCTGATGTCTTCGGGTTGGGGAAATCCGTCACATAGGTTGCGACGATGCCTTTGTCGATGGCGTCTTCTAACGCATCATCATCGACAAGGCCCGCACGCGCATAGTTGAGGAGGATGAGACCTTCCTTGCATTTGGCGAACACCTCTTCATCCATCATGTGGCGTGTCGAATCAAGCAAAGGCAGATGCAAAGAGATATAATCGCTTTTGGCGTATATTTCGCCCAAATCCGTCGTCAATGCGACGGGTTCGGGGAGCTCGCGGCGTTGTTCGTCGGAAAGATAGGGATCGTACCCGATCACTTTCATCCCGAGTGCGAAACACGCTTTGGCGACTTTGCCGCCGACATGGCCCAATCCGATGACACCGAT
>JAGYMP010000151.1 GCA_018400565.1 Bacilli bacterium
CCTTTTCCCGTATTGAACGGTTTTGTAATTCACAAGATCACCCCATAAAAAGATAAATGAAACAAAAAAACCAAAAAGGATGGTATTAACACAAAAAATGCGCATTCTATCGCATTTAAATATTCTACCATATGCCTGTCAAATAGTCAATTAATTACGACATTTAATCACATGGTAACCGGATTTCTTCGCAATGACGTCAACATGATTGTAATTTTTCTCACAAAACCTTCGGGCGGAGGGGGCTCCTTGTTTTTTGTTGATGACGAAATAGAGCGCTCCTTCATCGGTGAGATGGCGTTTTGCTTTTTCGAACCATCCGTAAATCGTTTTTTTTCCGGCCCTTATCGGCGGGTTGGTGACGATTGCGTCGTATGATCCTTCGACGCGATCGAAACCGTCGGATTTGAAAACACGCCCTTTCACGTTGTTTTTGTCAAGATTTCTTTTCGCAAGACCCAGGGCGCGGCTGTTGATGTCACACATATCGGGTTCAACATTCCAGCGGTCACCGAGAACAATGCCGATCGGACCGTATCCGCACCCCAGATCCAGCAACGTCTCTTTTTTAACCCCATCCGTCAATGCATCCAACAAAACGCGGGTCCCGTAATCGAGCCCGGCTTTTGAAAACACACCGTGATCCGTCAGGAAATGGTAACTCTTCCCGGCGATGATCGCATGTGTTGTTTTTTCCTTGCTTTTGACGTTTTGCGTGTCATCCGTATAATAATGGTCCATAACTCTCTCCTTTAAAGACCAAAAACCTGAGATATGATCTCAGGTTTTTATAAGGTCTCCGGGGTGATTACTTAAGTTCGACAGTGGCGCCGGCTTCTTCGAGTTTCTCTTTGATTTCTTTGGCTTCGGACTCTTTGATTTTTTCCTTGACTTTGGCGGGGGATGCGTCCACCAGTTTCTTTGCGTCAATCAGGCCGAGACCGGTCAGTTCACGCACAACCTTGATGACCTTGACCTTGCTTTGTCCGGGGCTTGTGACAACAACGTCCACTTCCTTGGGACCTTCGTCGGCCGCTTCTTCTTCGGCCTGGGCCGGTGCCGCGGCGACTGCGGACGGATCGATGCCGAATTCCTCTTTCATCGCATCGATGAGTTCTTTGATTTCCAAAATTGTCATCTCTTTGAGAGATTCAATAAATTCTTCAGGTTTGATTTTTGCCATTTTCATTTCCTCCTATCGATTATTCTTCGGATTCTTCCGAAGTGTCGTTTTCCTCGTTATCTTCTTCGTTCACCATCATATCAAGACCGATGGCCAGATCTCTCACGGGTGCCAGCAACTGTGATCCAAGCATCGCAAGCAATGTATCCCTCGGCGGGATGGTCGCAATTTCCTTGA
>JAGYMP010000152.1 GCA_018400565.1 Bacilli bacterium
TTTTGACGATGTGCGTTGTAAATTTTTTTCGTTAAACAGCGATTTGCATCATAAACGAATGCCTCGGTTGCACCGGGAAAATCGGGGATGATAATTTTTCCTTCTGAACCTGTGATGGTCGCGGTTATACTTTTCTCTTCCACAAAACTGGCTCTTAATTCGGCACGGACATTCCCTGGATATGAAAAAGTAAATGTCTCATCAAGATCAACTCCGGTGTTTTTGTCGAATTCCGTGTCAGCATCAATGGTATCGGGTTTACCAAGAAACAAATGAGTTAACATGATCGGATAAATACCAATGTCAAGCAACGCACCGCCACCCAGATTTGGATTGTTAAGACGGGGGGTTTCCTCAGGATCTCCGATAAAACAAAGTTCAGCTTCAATGTGGCGGATTTCACCGATGCTGCCTTCGTTGATTAAACGATACACTTCTTTGATGGCCGGCAAAACGCGCGTCCACATCGCTTCCATTACGAACAAGTTTTTCTTTTTGGCTTGGTAAAAAACGGTTTTTGCTTGTCTGGTATTGAGTGTGAACGGTTTTTCACAAATGACGTGTTTGGCATGTTCGAGTGATAACACGATGTGTTCATAGTGAAAAGCATGCGGAGTGGCAATATAAACCACATCAACGTTTTCATCTTCAAGCATCTCTTTATATGAACCGTATGCTTTTTCAAAATCATGCTGTTTTTGAAAATCCTTTGCTTTTTTGATGGATCGGGATGCAATGGCGTAAGGTTGTCCTTCGGTGGCACTTAAAGCCTCCGCAAATTTATGGGCAATCTGGCCAGCTCCGATGATTGCGAATTTCATGTCAAACACCTCTTATTTTTATTATACATTAAAAATGTGAATATGACAAAATAAGTCACGGTGAAACTTCCTTTTCACAAAGCCTATCAATATATGATACAATTAAATAGGAGATGATTGTATGGACACAAATCAAATCATCATGTTGGCTATCATAGGGTTTGTTTTGCTTTGTTTGCTTGGGGGATATATTTTTTATGTCCAACTTTTTCGTGTCGGAAAAAACCATCAGCAACCCGCGGTCAATCAAGAAGATCCTTTTTTCAATCCTTCCTGGAATTGGTTTTTAAAAACACCCCATGATGAAGTGGAAATAAGAGCTTATGACAAGACACATTTAAAAGGGATCTATATTCCCAGTAAGTATAAGGATTCTGACAATATAGCAATCATCGTTCACGGATTTCGATCATTTAATCATGACATGATTGCACTTGCCAAATTATATAGTGATCTAGGTTTTAAGATATTAATGCCCGATCAACGGGGTCACGGCGTCAGCGAAGGCGATTTCACAACATTTGGATACTATGAAAAATATGATTTGCGAAAATGGATCCAGTTTGCCATGCGTAATTATGGAGCCACTGCAAACATTCTTTTGCACGGTGTCTCCATGGGGGCTGCAACAGTCTTGTCCTGCAGTGCGATGAAAATCCCAGACAATGTCCGGATGGTCGTTGCCGATTCATCATATACTTCACTGTCAAAACTCATCAACAAAAACACACGTCCGAAGCTCTTTTTGCTTTTTAAACCCCTGTTGAATCTTTACACATATCTGAATCATCGGTTTTTGTTGCGGGATGTCAAACCATTGCGCGATGTCAAAAAAAGTAAGCTTCCATTGGTAGTGATTCACGGTAAGAATGATCATCGTGTTCCGTTTTCCATGGCAGAACGATTGCATGATGCTTCATCGGCAGCATCGAAATGTCATATTTATTCAGAAGATGCTTCTCACGGAAAAGCATATGTCGTCGACACTGAATCTTATGTGGAAAAACTCAAATCCATGTTGTCGATCTATTTTGATCTTCACCGTTCCGATCTCTGAGATTGAATATTTCTATCATAAAAAAAACCTATCCGGAATCAGATCGGATAGGTCTTTTTGTTGGTCATGCAGGTTCATTCAAATATACACGCGCTTCATATGGGCGCAGCGCTTCATGATCGCCTTGATCGGGATAATTGCTCAAGATAACAGTTTGATCCATGTAGCGGTTTAATAAATCCGTAGCCAAGGGCTTGTCGGAAAAGTTGCATATGACAGTCACCGAAATATCTTTCAAGCGACGTTCATAAGCATAAAGGTTTTCCTGCCCAAACTTTAAATCACGGTAATCACCATAAACGATGACCGGATACTTATTTCTTAATATGATGATTTTACGATAATAAGTTAAAATCGAATCGGAATCATTAAGTGAATCCTTTACATTGATTTCCTTTTGGTTCGTTGGCACTTTGATCCACGGTTTTTTATCCGAGAATCCGACATATTTTGTTTTATCCCATTGCATCGGTGTACGGGCGTGATCGCGTGACATGTGTTTGATTTTACTCATCATCCGTTTATGGGACATCAGCAACTTTCTGCCGAGTTTATAGATGTTATGCGTTTCGATGTCTTCATAATCATCAATGTCATCAAAGTCCGCATTAATCATCCCGATTTCCTGTCCCTGGTAGATGAATGGCGTCCCTCTTTGGAAGTAAAGCATCGTCGCCAGCATTTTCCCGGATTTTTTCCGCATCAATTCACTGCCGAAACGGGAGATGGAGCGGGGTTGATCGTGGTTTTCCAGATAAAGGGTGTTCCAGCCTCTATCTGCGAGGACGCGTTGCCATTTAGAGAGAGGACGTTTTAGATTGATCGGTTTGAACGGTTTCAAAAACCATTTAACGAAATGATTGTCTGCCCCCATGTGATCGAACTGAAAGACCATATCCAACTCTCTGATATCCTCATCGACATACTCAAGTGCTTCCTTAGGTGAAGTGAAGACCGTCTCTCCCACGGTGAAACAATCATAATCGGAGAAAACCTCATCGCGAAGTTCCTGAAGATATTGATGGGTTTTCGGATGATTGATATAATGTTCGCGGCCGCGGGGGATATGCCAAAAACGTCCGTTCGGACAATTATCCTTTTTGCCGATCAGGTTAATGACATCGCAACGAAAACCATCAACTCCCTTATCGAGCCAAAACCGGATGATATCCTTGACTTCCTTTCGAACCTGCTCGTTGTTCCAGTTTAGATCCGGTTGTTTCTTAGAAAACAGATGAAGATAATATTGATCGATGTCTTTTTGATAAGTCCATGCTTTGCCGCCGAATAAGGACATCCAATTTCTTTTTTTGTCTTTAAAATAATAATAATCCTGATAGGTTTTGTCACCGGCAATTGCTTTTTGGAACCATGCATGCTCATCAGAGGTATGATTCACGACCAGATCCATGATCAGGCGTATGCCCGCCTCATGAAGTTCTTCAATAAGATGATCCATATCTGCCATGGTTCCGTATTCTGGGTTGATGGCCCGGTAATCGGAGATATCATAACCATTGTCATCGTTCGGAGAAGCGTAGACGGGACTGAGCCAAACGATGTCTATGCCCAATGTTTTGAGATAAGGGATCTTTTCGATGATGCCGGGGATGTCGCCGATGCCATCCCCGTTTGAATCATTGAAACTCCGTGGATAAATTTGATAAACGACGCCTTCTCTATACCATGTTTTTTTCATAATCTCTTCCTTTCCGTATCGTGTGTTGACAACAAACGTGTATCTTCTTTCATTATACAGCAATGAGTGAAAATGATGAAGGCTTTATGGAAAAACGCTTTATCCAAAAGCAAGAAAAAGTAAAAGCCGTCCCATAAAGACGGCTTGAATGATCATGGCGACCCGAAGAGGATTTGAACCCCCGACCTACGGCTCCGGAAGCCGTTGCTCTATCCAACTGAGCTATCGGGCCATGATTGGTGGCGACCCGAAAGGGATTCGAACCCCCGACCTGCGGCTTAGGAAGCCGATGCTCTATCCAGCTGAGCTATCGGGTCACGACCAAATTATATTATAACATCAAATTTTGGTTTTTTGAACAAATATTCATCAAGAATCCCGGTCAAGCAATCGTTTTTCGCCTTTGATATCGAGGATATCATCAATGGTTTGCGTCGTTTCGATAACTCCTCTGTAAACACCGTATTTATCATAAACGGGATAATAGACGATCAATAGTTTCTTTCCTCTGAAATCCATCCAAAAACGGGCGTTTGGTTTCTTTTTCTTACGAAATGCATTCAAGATGTTTTCAACGATATGCACGCTTTTTTTGGGATGACAGTTTTGCACTTTTCTGCCGACGACTTCTTTGCTGCGAGGAAAATGCCGATCCTTTGGTTCGTTGAAATAACGGACCTCATCATCTTCATCGACATAGGTGATCGCAATCGGGAGACTGTTGAAAATGAGCGCCAGCTGTTCGGGATCAATGCTGCCGGTTTCTGTGACGAACTGTCCGTCTTTGAATACCGGATCCTTTGTTGTCCGGAAGTTATCGTTGTCCGTGTCAATAAAAACAAAACCATAGTCAAATGCCGAAGCCATCATGTCTTTTGTTATCATTTTTGGAAGATAATATGCTGCCGCCGGCAATAAAATAAGTTCTTCTTTGTTAAAATATCCAATCAATTCATAATAGAAAGCACCCAAGATTTTGATGATGGCCTGAGTCAATGAATCGTTTTCTTTGACCAGGGTGATTGAATGATTAAGATCGTCAATGATTTTATCTTCTAACGTCCACAACACACGCAAAGGGCGCGAGGAGGGAACATGCTTTTCCATCAATGGAAACAACACGTTTTGCATCCGTGCAAATTTGTTTTTGAGGGCTTTTAGTTCACTTAATTTTTCAAGAAGTTCATCACGTTTTTCGGCATAAACATCTTCCGAAAAATAGGCACGGAGAGATGCAAATTTTTCTCGGATGGCATCATTTTCCGCAAACGTGAGACGTATAAATTCAATCCCTTGTTTATCCCATTCATAACGCTCCAAAGATTTATGAAAAAGATTTACGTACTTTCAGGCTTCCTTTAAGATGGTTTCATCGGTCTGTTCGGATTCTTCTTGATACATGGGCAGAGCAAAGATATCTTGGGGTTTGACCTCATCAAGCAACGCTTTGTGTTTTCTGAACAGTTCGCTTGTTTTTTTACCTTCAATGATTTGTTTGGCAATCTCATTGATTCGTTTCAACGTATCTTCGTCTTTGGATTCGAACGTTTCTGACACAATTCCACCCCTTTATCTAACGAATAAAAAAAATGGCGACTCGGAAGGGATTCGAACCCCCGACCGACGGCTTAGAAGGCCG
>JAGYMP010000153.1 GCA_018400565.1 Bacilli bacterium
CTTCTGTCGTTGTCGTGTTTTGAGTGTCTTTGGTTGTTTCCCGCGGGGTCGTCCTGCCATCCGTTGTGGTGATGGCCTCGGTTGTGTTTGTGGCTGTGACGGTCGTTGTTCGATCATCAAGATCGCAACCCAATAACACGGTCAATCCCAACATTAACACACATATAACGATAATCTTTTTCACTTTTTCCTCCTCTAGATACATATATATACATATAATCCTACCACAAACGGCCCTTGAAGGATAGACAGAAAAATAAAAAAATGAACATTTTACACCATTTTCGTCCTGACCATGCTAAACCAATCACTGTCAACCAAATCATAAAAAGAATAAAAACAAGTATAACCATAAAAAAACAGGTTCACGAACAAACCTGTTTTTTAATTATTCACTTAAAGAATGGCGATGATGACTTCGATGATCGGTCTATGCTTTCAAAAGCCTTGCGTTGACAGCCACAATCACCGTACTGAGACTCATCAGGATGGCTCCGACGGCAGGACTCAGAAGAATGCCCCATGGTGCCAACACGCCTGCGGCAAGCGGAATGGCGATGATATTGTAGCCGCTTGCCCACCAGAGATTTTGTACCATCTTTCGATACGTTTTCTTGGAAAGATCCATCAATGCCACGACATCGTTTGGATTGTTCTTCACAAGAACCACGTCGGCTGTTTCCATGGCCACATCCGTTCCGGCACCGATGGCGATGCCAAGATCTGCCGTCGCAAGAGCGGGTGCGTCATTCACACCATCACCAACCATGGCGATCTTTCTTCCGTCAGACTTGATTTTCTTTATTTGATTCGCCTTATCATCCGGCAAAACGTTGGCGTATACCTCGCTTATTTCAAGCTGCTTTGCGACCCAGTTCGCGACTTTTTCGTTATCACCGGTTAACATGATGGAATGCACGTTTTGCTTTTTAAGCTCGGCAATGGCTTCTTTGGCGGTTTCTCTAACCATATCGGCAACTGCGATCATGCCGATCAGCTTATCTTCTAGAAGAACAAAAACTACGGTTTTTCCTTCCTCGCTGAGATTCCCGAATTTCTCTTCGTCATAAGAAAGTTCGTTGTTCTTGACAAAGCCGCTGCTCACGACCTTGACTTTCTTTCCGTCGACCTTTCCTTCGACGCCTTTGCCGGTGAGAGAATTGAAATCCTTTATATCCCCCAGTTCGATTTCTCTGTTTTTTGCTTCATTGACAATCCCCGTTGCGATGGGATGTTCGGAATTCTGTTCAAGGCTTGCGGCGACCCTTAACACGTCATCATCTTCGTTGTCCTCAACCGGCAGGATGTCTGTCACGCCGAATTCGCCTTTTGTCAATGTACCCGTCTTGTCAAAAACCACGGCATCCAAATTTCTGGCGCCCTCAAAGTTTGCGCGGTTTCTGATGAGAAGGCCTTTCTTTGCGGAAAGGGTCGTTGAGACGGCCACGACAAGCGGTGAGGCAAGGCCTAAGGCATGCGGACAGGTGATGACCATCACCGTGACCATGCGCTGCAGCGCCATATCAAAATCTTCTCCAATCAAAAGCCAAACGGCAAGTGTGATAAATCCGGCTGACAAAGCGATATAAAACAACCACTTGGCGGCCCGGTTGGTCAGATCCTGCGTTTTTGACTTTGATTCCTGGGCTTCTTTTACCATCGTGATGACCTGTGAAAGATAGGAATCCTCACCCGTCTTCTTCACTTCGACGGTGAGTGAACCCTCTTTGTTCACGGATCCGCCGATGACCTCATCTTCTTCGTTTTTCTCAACGGGAACGGATTCCCCCGTGAGCATGGATTCATCCACAGCGGATGTCCCGTCCAAAATGATACCGTCAACCGGTATCTTTTCGCCGGGTTTGACAAGCACCTTATCGCCGCTTTTAAGATCGGACAAGGGGATGTCTTCGGTGTTTCCGTCCTCATCCAGCTTATGGGCCTCACTCGGCATGAGTTTCACCAACTCTTCCAATGCGTTTGAAGCGCCCATGACGGATCGCATCTCAATCCAATGCCCAAGCAGCATGATAACAACCAACGTGGCAAGTTCCCAAAACAGCTGGTTTCCTTCCCAACCGAACACAACAAGGCTGCTGTAACCGTAAGCGATGATGATCGCCAGTCCG
>JAGYMP010000154.1 GCA_018400565.1 Bacilli bacterium
GCAACGGTTTCGTGTTGGCCGTTGCCATATATCCCGGTGCGATGGCATTGACCTGAATGTTTTTTGATGCCCATTCATTGGCAAGTGCCATCGTCAACCCTTTGACACCGCTTTTGCTTGCGGTGTAGGAAGGCACGCGGATACCGCCCTGGAAACTTAGCATGCTGGCGACGTTGATGATTTTCCCGTTGGATGATTGTTTCATGACCTGCCTTGCGAATGCCTGCGATAAAAAGAACAATGTTTTTAAATTGATGCTTAACACATCGTCCCAGTCCTTTTCTTTGAAATCCACCGCATCTTCCCTGCGGATGATACCTGCGTTATTGATCAATATATCGACATGGCCGAATGTGTTGATGCTTTCTTCGATGATGCCGTCCACAGGTTCAATCGACAACAAATTTGCGTGGATAGAATGGAATTTTCTTCCCAAAGCCTCAATCTCTTTTTGTGTCTCGCTCATGTCACTGATGCCCACGCCGATAATGTCCGCGCCGGCTTTGGCCAACCCAAGAGCCATGCCTTTTCCTAGTCCCCTTGAGGCTCCGGTGACGACGGCGACTTTATTACTTAAATCAAACATGTTTGTTTCCTCCCAATTGTGATACGTATCCTTCATTCTTGATGCGCGTCACGCTTTTTTTGATATCGCTGAATGGTTGTTTTGTGTCTTGTTCAATCACGATGTAACCGAATGTATGGTTTAACGCATATTCGATGATCTGACCGACTTCCATCGGCGTGTCCAAAAGATTGTCATCGCTTTTTTTATGATAACCCCTGAGATGAAGCGCTTCGATATGGTTTTCGTATGTTGTAAAAAATTCATGCCAACCAAAGCCGCCCCGGTGAACCCAGTAGGTATCGCATAAGATGCCGACATACTCGGGATCTATATGCTTTATAAGCAAATCAAGCGCCATGCCCTTCGGAAAGCGAAAGAATTCATAGTTGTGATGATGGAACAACAACCTGACGCCATGTTTTTTTGTGGCTTTTCCAAGCGTGTTCAGTTCTTCTGCGAACTTTTTTAAACCATAATTCCCGAATAGCAACCGACGAAAGGGGATCACCGCAACCGCCATGTATTGAATGTTAAGACGGCGGTGATAATCCATGATTTCCTCAAAACGCTTATTAATAACAGACCATTTGATCTGCGAGGAGAAAGCCCTCATCCCATGGCGCGGCAACGATTCTTCCAGTGAGGCAATCGTCTCTTCATTCCAGGGGATATAGGCCAGTTCGAGATCAAGTATCCCCATCGCTTTCAGCCTTTTCAGAGTATCCTCCCGGTCATTCTTTGTTTGAAACGTCTGTCGGACCGTGAAGGTCTGAAGACCGATCCTCATCAACGCAACACGTCCATGGGAATATGATCCATGTCATCAAACGTGATGTTCTCGCCGCACATGCCCCAAATAAACGTGTAATTGCTGGTGCCGACCCCGCTGTGCATGCTCCAAGAGGGTGAGATGATTGCCTGTTCGTTTTGCATGACCACGTGGCGCGTTTCTTTGGGTTCACCCATGAAATGAAACACACGCGTGTCCTCATCCATGTCAAAATAGAAATAGACTTCCATGCGCCTCTCATGTGTATGGGGCGGCATAGTGTTCCATACATTGTTTTTCGCAAGCATGGTGACACCCATCACAAGTTGACAACTTTCACAGACCGCGGGATGGATCAATTGATAAATCGTGCGC
>JAGYMP010000155.1 GCA_018400565.1 Bacilli bacterium
TGATTGAAAAACGGCAGATAAACAAAAGGATGTCACCCACATGAGCTGGGACGTTGACATCCTTTTTTTATGATGAATTATTTTTTGTTCTTGCCGAACGGGGGCATGCCGGGCATGCCCGAAGGCATGTCTCCACTCATTTTGTCGGTCATGTTTTTCAGTGAGTCCGGATCCATGTTGCCCATTCTGCGCATCATTTTTTGTTGCTTTTCCAACATACGCACAAGACGGTTGACCTCCGTGCTCGACACACCTGCACCATTAGCGATGCGCCGGCGGCGGCCGCTGCTCATCGAGATCAGTTTCGGGTTTTTCCGTTCTTCTTCGGTCATTGAATCAATCATGGCCTGGATATAAACGAGTTGTTTGTCATCGACTTTATCCATGTCAGCCATTTTTTTCATGCCCGGCAGCATCTTCATGATACCTGAAAATGCACCGAGACGTTTGATCCATTTTAATTGTTTGAGAAGATCGTCGTAATTGAAGGTTCCTGACATCATTTTTTCCATCATCGACATGGCGTCTGTTTCATCAATCTCATCGGCGGCTTTTTCCGCAAGGGAGACGACATCCCCCATGCCTAAAATGCGTCCGGCCATCCGTTCGGGATGGAAGACTTCGATTTCTGTCAGCTTTTCACCCGTTCCGGCAAATTTGATCGGCACACCGGTGACCTTCCGGATCGACAGCGCGGCACCGCCGCGTGTGTCTCCGTCTAATTTCGTGAGAATACAACCGGTGACATCGAGAGATTCATGGAATGTTTTTGCGACATTGACCGCATCCTGACCCGTCATCGCATCGACTGTCAAAAGAATTTCGTCGGGTTTGATCGCTTTCTTGATCGTTTTGAGCTCATCCATGAGTTTTTCATCAATGTGAAGGCGACCGGCCGTATCGATGACAATCAAATCATAATCATCATCCACGGCACGTTTGATCGCATTTTTCGCGATTTGTTCGGGAAGGACATCCGTTCCTTCTTCGTGGACGGGGATGTCAAGCTCCTCACCGATCGTCACGAGTTGGTCGATGGCCGCCGGGCGGTAAACGTCCGCGGCAACCAAGAGAGGTTTCTTTTCTTTGTCTTTGCGCAAAAGACGCGCGAGTTTGCCGGCCGTGGTCGTTTTACCGGTTCCCTGCAATCCGACCAGCATGATCACGGTCGGACCTTTTGCGTTTTCGTTGATGTCTTCGTTTTCTTTCCCCATCAGCTCAGTCAATTCGTCTTTGACGAGTTTGATGACTTGTTGATCGGGTTTCATGCCTTTGAGGATCTTCATCCCGAGGGCTTTTTCCTTGACCTCTTCGGTGAAGGTTTTGACGACGCGGTAGTTCACGTCGGCTTCGAGCAGGCTTAAACGGACCTCGCGCATCATATTCTCGATGTCGCTGTCTGTCAGCCTCGTTTTCCCTGTGATTTTTCTGAAAGCCATTTGCAGGCGGTCAGTCAGATTTTCAAAT